>CALAXS010000455.1 GCA_937895305.1 uncultured bacterium | reverse complement strand
TCTTTTACTTTGTCAATTGTGATTTTGAGCACACCATCCTTGTAGGTTGATTCAAGTGTGGTTCCATCCACCAGTTCCGGCAAGGTTATCCTCCGATGATAACTTCCGATTCGGCGTTCACGATGTAACAAATTGGCGTTATTCCCGGATACAGATTCATCTTGCTTTGATGTTGCCCCAAT
The DNA here is from genome assembly GCA_937895305.1 of uncultured bacterium. Classification (GTDB taxonomy): domain Bacteria; phylum Hydrogenedentota; class Hydrogenedentia; order Hydrogenedentales; family JAEUWI01; genus CALAXS01. The sequence goes on along the minus strand of CALAXS010000455.1, from coordinate 15,924 downwards.
ATCCAGCGTCTGGTCCTCTATATTGATGTTGAATTCCGAGCTTTCAGCACCCGGAATATCCAGCTGGATGAGGTAGTGGTCGCCATTATCCGTTAAATCAAATTTTGGGCTAAAATTGAACCCACTCATCAATTTATTGAAGTTTTTGCTTTGTCCGAATCGCCCGAAGGCACCTCCAAAGATCTGGTCGATCTCTTTCTCCATCCGCGCCATCTCCTTAAACGGATTCCAGGCATCCATATCCTCGGGTTCTTTCGCAATGGACCAACCCTGTTTAAGCGCTTCGTTGGCTCCATTTAACGTGGATTCAACCCTGTTTTCACTTGCTGAAACCACCTGCGTTTCAAATCGCCCATTCAGGGAGACGAGCAAGGTGGCCAGTATGACGATAGTCGCCAGCAAAGAAACTATCGTAATAGAAATCAGCAGGTCTTTATTGAAATTAATCTTCATTTTGCACTCTCCTTTCTTGGTGTTCATGCTGCGGACTACCAACGTGGGAGCAAATTTAATGCCAATTCCACCACCTTTGAAAACCGACAACCATGAACACATAATCACGGGACCACACACGCTGCAAAAAAAAATTTATTAGTTGTGTTAAATTTCTTAACAAGTGGCGTTTTATTTTGAAACAAACCCGAAGCGTGCCTGGTGAAATGATATAAACAAGTCAGCGCGTTTATAGGGAGTTGTTAATATAGAGAGAACGTCGAGTTTGACGCTTTACAAGCGACAACCTTACAATGAAGTGCATTGAACCCGGAAGGCGGAATCTGGATTTATGACGACGACTGAAAAATTACCCCTCTTGGCGGCTATCCCTGTGCTTACGGCGCGGGTGTCGCAGGTGCTCAGCGCCCCTGCCGGGCAGGAGGGGATACTCCATCGGATAGAAGTGCCTATTGATACGGTGGATCCCATGGGGTGGTTGCTGGCGCAGGAAGAGGCACCGCGCTATTATTGGGCGGATCGGCGTAAGCATTTTGTGATGGCGGGGGTGGGGGATGCGGATGTGGTCCTGCCACAGGGGGCCACGGATGTGGACGGGACGTTCCGTCTCATGCGGTCCCGACTACCGCAGCGCAGCCCGAGTCTGCGCTATTACGGGGGCTTTCGCTTTCACAGTGGTCCGGTAAAGACCAAACGGTGGGGCAAGTTTTCGGAGCATCGCTTCATCGTGCCCCGCATCGAAATCATCCAACGGGAGAAGGGGTGTTTTCTGGCGTGTAATTTTATGCTGGGTACGCGCCATGCCAATGGGGAGACCCTGGAAGCGACCTTGGCGGATATTGCCAAAATGAATCTGGAACCCGCAACGCGTGGGGGGCGCTTGCCTGCGGTGCATAACCGGGTGGATACGCCTGATTTTAAGCAGTGGTCTGTCATGGTGAATCAGGTGCTGGATGCGTGTGCAGAGAATAGACTGGAGAAGGTTGTGCTGGCGCGGGAAACGACTTTTGTGGCGGAGGAAGCCATCGACCCGGTGCAGTTGCTGGATTGCCTGCTGGAACGAACCACGAAAGCCTTTGAGTTTTGTTTTCAGCCTGTACACGATCGCGCTTTTGTAGGGGCATCGCCGGAACGGCTGTTCCGTCGGAGTAATGTACTCCTGCAGAGTGAGGCCCTGGCCGGAACGCGCCCACGTGGTGCGACGGATGTGGAAGATGAAGCCATGGCGAGCCAGTTAAAACATAGTGACAAGGAGCAGCGGGAGCATCGTTTTGTGGCGCGGGTGTTACGGGAGCAGTTGAAGCGATTTTGTGTAGCGGTGGATATGGAGGAGAAGCCGTCTTTATTGCAGCTACGACATTGCCAGCATCTGCTGACGCGTATCGAGGGCATCCTCTCGGATTCGCTGGTGGATGCGGCATTGATTAATACCCTCCATCCCACCCCTGCGGTGGGTGGTGTGCCACGGGATGCAGCGTTGGCATGGCTGGAAAAGCATGAACCCTTTGACCGGGGCGTCTATGCAGCCCCGGTGGGTTGGGTGGGTTACGACGCTTCGGAATTTTGTGTAGGTATTCGCTCGGCGCTGGTCCAGGGGGAAAACCTGACGCTCTATGCCGGGGCAGGTATTGTGCCGGGTTCCACGCCGGAATCGGAATGGGCGGAAATCGAAAACAAAATCGAAAACTTTATGGCGGTGCTGAATCATGAGGACTAACATTGCAACGTATTCTGTCCCGCTCTCGTTCCCAAGCTCCAGCTTGGGAATGTATATACCGGGGCTCTGCCTCGGAAATCAAAAGCGATTGACCGGGATTGCAAAGCATTATGTCCCTACCTTGGCCAGGCATGATGACGGGGAGACCCCTGCCTTCGCAGGGGTGACAAGGTTTAGGTATTACGTTCGGAATACAGGTTCCCTGTGCAACTTCATGGGGACAACAGCATGAAGCCTCTTGATGCGCCGAATATCAATTATCTCTGGACCACGCTCATGATTGAAGAGTTGGTGCGGAATGGTGTGATGCACTTTGTTGTGTCGCCCGGTTCACGGTCCACACCGCTGACGCTGGCGGTGGCGGAACACCCGCTGGCGAATCACACCATCCATTACGACGAACGGGGTGCCGCCTTTTACGCCCTGGGCATGGCAAAAGTTACGGGAAACCCTGTTGCGCTGGTCTGTACCTCGGGCAGTGCTGTGGCGAATTATTTACCCGCTGTGGTGGAGGCGAGTCAGTCCAACGTACCGCTACTTCTGCTCACCGCAGATCGTCCGCCGGAACTCCTCAACTGTGGTGCCAACCAGGCTATCGACCAACAGAGAATCTTTGGGGACTATACCCGCTGGTACACCGAGCTGCCTTGTCCCACCGAAGACATTGACCCGGCCTTCGTCCTCACCACCATGGACCAGGCCGTGCATCGCAGTCGCCATCCACACATAGGCCCGGTCCATGTGAACTGCCACTTCCGCGAACCCCTCGCGCCGAAGAAAGTGGCCTATGAAGCGAAGGGACTGGAGCGATTGGAGAAGTGGGCTGAGGATGAATGGCCTTACAGTACTGATTCCCGCGAGGGCCAACCAACTTTCATGGGAGTTCGTGATGAAGTATTAGAACTCATCTTTAATGCAAAAAGAGGGTTGCTGGTCATAGGCCCATCAACTTCTGGTGTCGATACATTGGATGCTGGTTTAACGGCATTGCAATTAGGTTGGCCCATTTGGGTTGATGTTGCCGGGAAAATTTACAACAAGTTTGATGGTGATTATGCCGAGAGTGAACATTTTGATGTTCTACTTAAAAGCGAGGAGTATCAAGAAGCCATACAACCAGACGTTGTATTACATTTGGGTGGTCCATTGGTTTCTAAACGCGCCTTGGAATATTTCGATTCCATTCGCCCAACCTACGTTCACTTGACTACCTGGCCTGAGCAGCTTGATGCGATGCACTACGTAACGCACTTTATTCGGGCAGCTTCAATTAATAGCTTCCTCATTTGTGAACCTGGGGATAATGATCTAGAGGATGAAATCCAGGATTCATCGGCGGCAGATTCCAATAATGATGAATTTCCCACCCCCGACCCTAAGTGGTCCGCCCTCAACGAATGCATCTCCCAAGTCCTCGACACCCACTGTGCCCAAGATACCCTTTCGGAAATTTCCGTGGCCCGACACATCACCCAGGCTTGTCCGGAGGGCGGTCTCCTCTATCTTGGTAATTCCATGCCGGTGCGCGATGTGGATATGTTTGGCGACCCGAACTGCAAGGCGGCGCAGGTGCTGGCGAATCGTGGTGCGAGTGGTATTGACGGAAACATCGCGTCGGCCCTGGGTGCAGCACAATGTGCAGAATGTACGACGTTACTCCTGGGTGACCTGGCGACACTACATGACTTGAACAGCCTGGCCCTGGCGAGAGACCTGGACGCCCCCTTTATCCTGGTGGTGATTAACAACGACGGTGGCGGCATTTTCTCGTTCTTGCCTGTCGCGGAGCAGACCCCCCACTTCGAGTCCCACTTCGGCACGCCTCATGGCATGAATTTTGAACACGCTGCAGCGCAGTTCGGGCTGGACTATGTGCGACCGGAGACCATGTGCGCTTTTCGTGATGCATACGCCGCTGCCAGCACCACCCCCGGTGCGACATTGATTGAAGTATGCACTGACCGTGCAGCGAACAAGACTGAGCATGAACAGGTGCAGCAGGCTATGATTGAAGCAGCAGAACAATTCCTGAAGGAAAATAAATGAGTTGGTCGGTAGTAACGTATGGCGATTCCAATAACCCTCCGGTGCTGTGTCTCCATGGATTCATGGGTCAGGGCAGCGACTGGGAGGCTGTGGCAACGACACTTGAGGATAGTTTTTATTTTATCTGCCCGGATCTGCCGGGTCATGGCAACACCCCCATCACCGAATCGGATACGCTGGAAAGTATTACACCGGGACTACAGACCGTTCTGGCCGAACACAACGCCCAACCCGTGTCCGTCGTCGGCTATTCCATGGGTGGGCGCATAGCCCTGCAATTTGCACTGGAAGCCCCGGTGCAGGTGTCACGGCTTGTCCTCGAATCGGCATCGCCGGGCATCGATTCGGAAGAATTACGTGCCTCGCGAAGGCAACATGATGATGCCCTTGCTGTGACCCTCGCGGCGTGCCAGGGGGATGAGGCAGCCTTTCGTGAATTTCTGGAAAACTGGTACAGCCAACCCATCTTCTCTTCCATGCAGTCGGATGCCGATGCCCGGACGATTGCCATCGGTGAACGGCTCAGGTATAACCCGGCCCATCTCGGCATGGCGCTGCGTCAGTTCAGTACAGGTCGTCAGGCAAGTCATTGGGAAGCCCTGGACCAGCACACCATACCGACCCTGTGTGTGGTGGGTGAGATGGACCGGAAGTTCTGTGGTATTGCCGAGGCCATGAGCGAGGCCACACCGCGAATAGCGGTGCATACCATGGCGGATTGTGGGCACAACGTGCACTTGGAACGGCCCAAAAGCTATACTACTGTGATTCGGCGTTTCCTGCTGCTGAGCAATCAGTAACGCCGTTTTTGTATTGTAATCCCAATGAAGGAGTCCCCTCATGTCTACAGTGAACTGGCAAGTCGCCAAGGAATACAATGAAATCCTCTATCACAAGGGAGAGGGCATCGCGAAGATTACGATTAATCGTCCCCATGTACACAACGCATTCACACCCTTGACCAATGATGAAATCAGCGATGCCATGCGCGATGCCCAATACGACACCGACATCGGGGTCATCATCCTGACGGGTGCCGGGGACAAGGCGTTCTGCTCGGGCGGTGACCAGAAAATTCGTGGTGCAGCGGGCTATGTGGATGAGAAGACGGGGGCCCATCGCCTGAATGTGCTGGACCTGCAAATTCAGATGCGTCGTTGTCCGAAACCCATAATCGCAATGGTCGCGGGTTGGGCTATCGGCGGCGGCTGTATCCTGGCGTATGTATGTGATTTGACGATTGCTGCGGATAATGCCCGCTTCGGGCAGACGGGTCCCAAGGTGGGTTCTTTTGATGCGGGCTATGGCTCGGCCCACCTGGCGCGGATGGTAGGGCAGAAAAAGGCCCGCGAAATCTGGTACCTCTGTCGGCAGTATGACGCGCAGGAAGCCCTGGACATGGGCATGGTGAATACGGTGGTACCGCTGGTGGATCTGGAAGCGGAGACGGTACAGTGGTGCAAAGAGATTCTGGCCAATTCGCCTATGGCGATTCGTTGTTGCAAGGCGGCCATCAATGCCGATGAAGATGGACAGGCGGGACTCATGGAACTGGCGGGTCATGCCACGTCGTTGTTCTACCTATCGGAAGAAGGCCAGGAAGGGCGCAACGCCTTCAACGAAAAACGCAAGCCGGACTTCAGCAAGTTTAACCGCACACCATAACTGGTAGATTTTCTCACCGTACCTATATAGATCGTGAAATGGGTTATGGCAAGCCGAGTTTCGGCCCCCCAGACCCCCGCACTAAAAACGGAACTTATTCCTGCGCATCGGGCATACTAAAATATCATGACAAACTCCCCACTACAGATTTGGCTCATGGCGGCACGGCCCAAGACCTTGCCCGCCGGGCTGACTCCGGTCATCATCGGCGCGGCCCTGGCGCGAGCGGATAGCCGTTTCCATTTGCTCAGTGTTCTTGCGGCCATGGTGGCATCTATCCTGATTCAAGTGGGCACGAATTTTGCCAATGACTATTTTGATTTCGTGAAAGGTACCGATACCGAGGAGCGGGTGGGTCCGGCACGGGCCACGCAGAAGGGGCTGGTCGCGCCGTGGGTTATGCTGATGGCGACCATTCTCGTTTTTGCACTGGCCTGTCTTCCTGGTTATTACCTCATCCTGCGCGGCGGCATACCCATCATCGTGATTGGCATATTGTCTATTTTCTGTGGCGTCCTTTATACGGGCGGACCCTATCCCCTGGGCTACCTCGGTCTTGGCGATGTCTTTGTCCTTATTTTCTTTGGCCCCGTTGCCGTGGGCGGAACGTATTATGTGCAGGCTCAAGACTGGGACAGCCTGGCCCTCATCGCAGGGTTGGCGCCGGGCTTAATTTCGATGGCCATCCTCACGGTGAATAATCTGCGCGATGCAGACACGGATGTGAAGACCGGGAAGAAAACGCTGGCAGTACGCTTTGGCAAGACCTTCGCACGAATGGAATACGCGGTGACCATGTTTGCGGGGATGGTGCTGGTGCCCTTGTATCTTTGCTATATGTCCGAGGGGCACTACGGTGCACTCGCGTCGTGTCTGGTTTTTATCCCGGGACTCATGGCCATCTACAAAGTCTTTACCCTGAACGGTGCGGACCTGAACATCATGCTGGCACAGACGGGCAAGCTCCTCATGATTTTCTCCATCCTTTTTTCTGTTGGTTGGTTGCTGTGAGGTTCCACTGTGCTCGCATATATCGCTATTCCTTGCCACTGGTCACGCCCGTAAACTGGGGTGGGGTTGAACACACCACACGCGAAGGGGCACTCCTCTATCTGGAAGATGAAGAGGGACTGGGGGCTTGGGGCGAAGCAGCTCCGCTGCCCGGCTTTAGTCGTGAGACGTTAGACACTGCAATTGCAGATTTACTCTGTATCGTTTCGGCAGGGGATGAGCCTGTTGAATACGATAGCCTCTCGCCTTCCGCTATCTTTGCCCATGCCAGTGCCAGGTTACAGCAAAAGATTTCCTACACGGACGTAATTTCTATTCCGCAAAACGCTCTGTTGAGCGGTACATCCGATGCCATCCTGAATCGGACCGAAGAAGCGACAGCACAGGGCTTTGATGTCTTCAAGTTGAAAGTGGGGACACGAAATCTGAACGATGAAATTGCATTGGTTAGTGAAGTGCGCGATGTCATCGGCTCAAAAGCGCAACTGCGTCTGGATGCGAACCGTGCCTGGGATTTACGTCAGGCAAGGGAAGCCTGTACTGCCCTGTCTGATTTTAATGTCGCCTATATTGAAGAACCGGTTCAAAATACCAAAGACCTGATTGCGCTGTTTGATGCTACCGATATGCCCTATGCACTTGATGAGACGGTACAAGAGGCCGGGTGGAACCCCGGTTTAGCGACTGCGTTACAGGATGTTTTCACGAATGCTTCGCATTTTATTTGGAAACCCTCCTTTGTTTCTACAGCATCCATGTCCAAACTGGTGAATACCTTTCCCGATAGCCCAGTCGTCTTGAGCGCTGCTTTTGAATCAGGTGTGGGCCTGGCTGCGGTAGCACGGTGTGCCGGATTATTCGATAACTCCCTTGCCGCTGGTCTGGACACTTATTCCTGGCTTGCAGAGGATGTGCTGGAAGAACGCCTGGACATGTCGAGTCCCACACTGGATTTAAATACACTTATGCCTGCCAGTCAGCGGGTAGACATAAACAAACTAACATTGGTCCATGAGGTGACCCCATAATGACGATGCATACCGATAATTCTCCATTTCTCCATTGGACTGAACACAAACCCGACGCGCTTTTATTGCGGAGTGGACGGCATAGCTTTCGCTATGCATCGTGCCGCAAGGCGGTACAGCAGTACGTCGCGGCACTGGAAAAATTACCGCTGGAGCCGGGCGATTTGCTGGGTGTAGCACTACCGCCTTCCCCGCAATACATCTACTTACTCCTCGCGGCACTTCATCTGCGCATCGTCGTATTTCCCTTGAATCCAAAATTTCCCAGGGTCTATCTGGAGGAGCGGTTGGCCGCTGCGGGTTGTGAACATTGCGTCACGGATCTGGAACTGGAGGGCATACATCGTATCCCCCATTCCCTATTCAAGAAAGAGCCCGGCCTTGCGGCACTGTCTGCGGAACTCCCTGCGGAAAACGCAGCCACGCTGGTGCTGACCTCCGGCTCATCGGGCCAACCCAAGGCAGCGCAGCATAGCCTGGGGAATCATCGGCACAATGCCCGTCTTTCCAACAGAAATATCGCGCTGAACTCCGGGGACACCTGGCTACTTTCGCTACCCCTCTTTCACATCGCAGGTCTGGGCATTTTCTTTCGTTGTCTTGAAGACGGGGCGACAATCGCGCTACCCAAAGAGGACGAAGCGTTGGAAGATGCCATCCTGGCCAATGGGGTGACCCATGTATCGCTGGTAGCAGCACAACTCCAGCGTATGCTGTATTCGGAATCCGGCATGGCTGCCCTGAATAAGCTGAAGGCCATACTCCTGGGCGGTGGCCCGCCACCTACGACGCTACTCAAACGGTGTCACGACCTGGGCCTGCCCCTGTTCACCACCTATGGCATGACGGAAATGGCCACGCAGATAACGACGACCAGGCCCGGCGCAGCGCTGGAAGATTTACAGACCTCGGGCTGGCCCCTGGACGCGGGTAGTGTTCATATTGGTGAAGGTAATGTCATCGCGCTAAGCAGTGAATGCCTGTTCATGGGTTATCGAAATACTGATGGTCTGACCTTGCCCCTGAACGGTGAAGGTCGTTTTGAATCGGGCGATCTGGGGCGTGTTGATGACGCGGGACGACTCCATGTACTCGGGCGACAGGACAACATGTTTATCAGTGGCGGTGAAAATGTCCAGCCCGAAGCCATCGCCCAGTGCCTACAGGAACTGGACGACATAGAATTTGCCCTGGTCGTGCCCATACCCCACGATGAATGGGGCCACGTCCCCGCTGCGTTAATTTGTGCGAATGAGATGAATACGGACGCCTGGACCGCCCATGTGGAGCAACAGCTCCCCCGCTTCTGTCGACCCCACCACTGGATTCCCTGGCCAGAAAAAATGGATAGCAATGGCGACATCAAGATTAAACGCGAAGAGATGATAGCCTATGTGCAGGACTGGATTGCGGAGCAAGGCTAACGCCCTATTCCCTCACTACAGACTCACTTCCTTGTCATTCCTGTCCATGCTCACTAAATCGTTGACAAAAAAAATTCTTACTCCGGCAACACCGCACTCAGCAACTCAAGACCAATCTCGTTATTGAGATAGAAGCCTTCGCTGGTGGGGCGTATATGGGTGGAGGTGCATTCGACAAGACCACGCGCCACAAGCGCGTCCAATGCCACACCATAGTCCGCTTCGATGGCGCACCCGAAGCGGGTTTCATAGTCTGCACGGGGAATTCCTTCGTGGAGGCGCATGTACTGGATCATCGTTTCCACTTTTTCTTCAGCCCGGGTCAAGGTCAGTGCCTCTTCTTTTTCGCCCGGCACTTCAAGATAGTGCTCAAGACTGCTGTGGTTCCGCGCGCGCACCCCATCCAGATAACTGTAGGCACCCGTGCCGAATCCTGCGTATTCACCATTGTTCCAGTACACGAGATTGTGACGCGAGGCCCTGCCGGGTTTGGCAAAGTTTGAAATTTCATAGTGGTCATAGTCGGCCAGGATACGCTCAAGTTCCTTGTACAATTCCAGGCTGGTGTCCGGGTCCACCGCATCGTCCATGCGTTTTTCGAAAGGCGTACCGGGTTCGTAGGTGAGACCATAGGCGGCAATGTGGGGCGGGTTAATTTCCACGGCCCGTTGCAGGGTGGCTTCCCAGGCACCGATGGGCTTGGCACCAAAAATGAGATCCAGATTCCAGGAGTCAAAGTGACGTGCAATAATTTCACAGGCGCGCTCCGCACCCCCCACATCATGACGCCGACCCAGATAGCGCAGCACACGCTCGTCAAAACTTTGAACACCCATACTGATACGGTTAATGCCCAAATCTTTCCAGGCCTGTACCAGCTCATCCGTCACATCATCGGGATTGGCCTCCAGCGTGATTTCGGGGTCATGAAAGGTAAACTGATTGTGCAACGCACCCAGTATCCGTTCCAGTTGCGCGGGTGGTACCAGGGAAGGCGTGCCGCCACCAAAGAACACACTCTGCGCGTCAACCGGACCGTCATAGGCATCGATCTCGGAACACAACGCATCCGTAAATGCTTCCGGTACGGTGGTCTTTGTGCGCACCTTTACAAAATCGCAATAGGGACACAAGGTGCGACAGTAGGGGATGTGGATGTAGATGCCGAGCATGGTCGCTATTATAGCTTACGGGCGCGGCTGCGGGGCCACCAGATACGGGTGGCCTGACCCGATAAGTGCTCCTGTGGAATCCAGCCGAGTATACGGCTGTCCAGTGCATCGTCTTCGCCGGGTTCATCCGCAAGAATAAAAAGGTGGTCCAGGGGGACTTCCTGATGTTTTTTCTGCTTGGCAAAAACAGCGGACTTGTCCTTCGTCGCCAGACTCGTATCGTCGTCCCAGGGCAAGTCCGTTACTTCCACATCATTCACAAAGAGCTTGCCATCGTTAATGCTAACGACCTCGCCACCGAGTCCCATAACACGACCATGAAGCATGGCACCACTGGGCAAGTCTTTATGCTTTGCATGAAAAACGACGAGGTCATTCCGCTGGGGCTTGCCCCAGAACTTGAGCCACCAGGGGGTGAAAGGAATACGCAGACCGAGACACGCAAAGTTAACGAAAATGTGGTCCACCTTGCGGGTATCTTCATCAATGAGTGGAAAGCTCTGCCCGATAAATAGTCGTGACAGAATACCCAGGCCCAACAGAAAGAGGAAGGACTTCCACCACCACGTCTGGGAATAGCCGGTAAAATCGGACCAGTTTCGCACGGGCCACCATATACTGGAGACTCGCCCTACAATGTGTTCATTGGGTAGCCAACCGAAATAACGGCCATCTCGACTGTTACTGCTATTGTCGCCCATGACCAGGTAATGGCCTTCGGGGACGACACTGAATTCTTCCTCGGGTCGAACACCATACTTCATACGGCCATCATTATTGGTGTAATAAATGCTGTCCGGCATCTTGGGATCCAATTCCAGGGCCACCCCGTCAGCGACTATCTTGCCGTTCTGTACCTGGATATGCTCGCCGGGTAAACCCACGACACGTTTCACCAGCGTGGGATGTAGCGCATCGGGTTCAATGGTCTTGAATACCACGATGTCCCAGCGTTGGGGTTCAGCCCCCTGATAGAGACGCATGTTCATGAAGGGGACACGAATACCGTAATACCATTTGTTCACAAAAACGCGGTCGCCCTTGCCCAGACGCGGGTCGCCCTGAAGGGTCGGCTCCATGGAGCCGGAGGGTATACGATAGGGTTCAGCGAAGGCCCAGCGGATAGTGAGGGCGACCATCAGAGCCACTGCGCCACTCTTGATCCATTCTATGCTCTGCTCCCTGGGCAGGCCACTAAAGAACCAGATGACCGCACCCAGCAGAGAGACACCCGCACCCGCCCATTTAACCCAGGGCGCGGCTTCCATACCCCCCACAGTCACCCCCGCAATAACGAGGCCGCCGAGCAGCACGAGTGTGCCCCCGACAGATGCAATCGTATGGGGTTGAATGGGGCTATTTCCGTGATGGGGTACTTTGGACATAGAAAATAAATCTCTTGCAAGGTTATGATCAGGTATCCGAGGATACCTAATCTGTAGGGGGAATGTCTTCCTTAGCGGAATCCGTGCCTGTGGACACTGTAGCAGCCTTCAATAGTTTACGACGGCGATCACGACGGGCAGTTTGCAGTTCCCAACCAATGATGAAGAGAGGGATACCGATCATGAGGCCCTTACCCCAGAGGGTGCCCGTCCAGCCGGTGAAGTCACGGCGACGGTTAAAGGGATACCAGATGGATACCGCCTTACCCAGGAGGTTATTATGGGGTACCCATCCGAATACACGGCCATCCACACTGAAGAGGGTGTTGTCACCGAGCATAAGGTAATGATCCTCCGGGACCACTGCGTACTCATCTTCCGGCCGGATACCATATTTGAAATCATATTTATCAAGGACCGCACTGAAGTAGGCTCTTTCATTCACATCCTGCGAACGTTGCATAAAGCCCTTGATATCTTCCGGATTATAGTACTCGATACCGCCAAGCATGTGGGGGGGGAATTCCATGCGCTCGCCACCGGGTGCTTCTATCTCTTCTGGTACGGGGACCACCTCGCCATTGACATAGATCTGGCCATAGCTTATTTGGATGCGCTCACCGGGCAAACCCACGACACGCTTGATGAGGGTGGAGTGTTGACTGGACCCTTTGGTGGGCGTGAAGACCACGATGTCCCAACGCTCTGGTCCGCCCCAATTCCAGAGGCGGATGTTGGTGAAGGGGATGCGTGGACCGAAGAGCCATTTATTGACCAGGACGCGGTCGCCCTTAAAGAAGTTGGCCCCGTGAAGTGTTGGCTCCATGGACCCGGAAGGGATGGTGTACTGATCCACGATACAGCTCTTAAGCAGGATAATCATGAGGATAAGCGGCACCCAGCTGCGGAGGGTTTCCTTGAGCCAATGCCCGGATGCGCTGTTCATGGGGGTGGATTGCGACATGGGATCAGCCTAATCGTCATCAAGTTGCAGGAGAGCCATAAAGGCTTCCTGGGGTACTTCGACGGTACCGATCTGTTTCATACGCTTTTTCCCTTTTTTCTGTTTTTCCAGCAGTTTGCGCTTACGGGTTATATCGCCACCATAACACTTGGCCGTCACATTCTTCCGCAGGGCCTTTACCGTTTCTCGTACGATAATCTTACCGCCCAGCGCAGCCTGGATTGCAACCTCGTACTGTTGTCTGGGGATGAGCTTGCGAAGGCGAGAGGCCAGCAGCTTGCCTATAGCAACGGCATTTTCACGGTGGGTGATGACAGACAGGGCATCCACCGATTCACCATTGAGCAGGATATCCAGCTTCGCCAGATTGCCGGGACGATAGCCAATCAGGCGATATTCAAGAGAGCCATACCCACGGGTAATGGATTTAAGGATGTCATAAAAATCGATAACGATCTCCGACAGCGGCATCTGGTAGATGGCCATGCAGCGTCGTTTGTCGATGTAATCCACACGCACATGAATTCCCCGTTTTTTCTTGCAGAGGTCAATGACCGTACTGAGGTATTCAGTCGGCACCAAAATATCCGCTTCGATATAGGGTTCCTCACAAAGTTCATAATCCCCCGCCGAAGGCATCTGGCTGGCCTTCTCCACAATTATCACTTCGCCATCGGGCATGGTCACCTGATAGGCCACATTGGGCATGGTGGTGACAAGGGTGAGATCAAATTCACGTTCAAGACGTTCCTGGATAATTTCCATGTGAAGCAGACCGAGGAAGCCAAGGCGAAAGCCCAGCCCCAGGGCATCGGAACTATCGGCCTTGTACTCAAAAGAGCAATCATTGAGCTGTAGTTTTTCCAGTGCATCACGCAATTCATTAAAATCAGTCGCCACAGCAGGAAAGAGGCCACAAAAGACGACCGGCTTAATCTCCTCATATCCAGGCAGAGCTACTTCGGCGGGCTTTAGTGCATCAGTAACCGTATCGCCAATCTGCGTATCCTTCAAGGTCTTGATACTGCAAATCATGTATCCTACCTCGCCAGCACCCAGCTCCTTTTTTATTTCCGGTTCCGGGTGAAATACACCCACTTCGGTAACATCATGCTTCAGGCCATTGGACATAAGCTGAATCTTCTGGCCCTTCTTGATCGCACCATCCACCACACGCAGATAAATCACGACACCACGATAGGAATCATATACAGCATCAAAGATAAGGGCCCGCAAGGGTGCATCGGGATTGCCACTGGGTGGCGGCACATATTTTATGATGGCCTCAAGGGCATCTTCCGTACCAATACCCGCCTTGGCGCTGGTAAGCACGGCCATGTCAGAGTCCAGTCCAATGACATCTTCAATCTGCACCCTGGCACTTTCAATGTCTGCACTGGGCAAGTCGATTTTATTGATGACAGGAATGATTTCCAGGTTCTGCTCAATGGCCTTATAGGCATTGGCCAGCGTTTGGGCCTCCACGCCCTGGGCCGCATCAACCAGCAGGAGGGCCCCTTCACAGGCCGCCAGGCTACGGGATACTTCATAGGCAAAATCCACATGGCCCGGTGTGTCGATGAGGTGGAGCGAATAGGTCTCACCATCGCGGGCCGTATAATTCATCTGAACTGCCACAGACTTGATGGTAATCCCCCGCTCCCGCTCAATGTCCATAGTGTCCAGCGTCTGCTCCTTCATCTTGCGCACGTCACCTGTGTTGGTGAACTGGAGCAAACGATCCGCCAGGGTCGACTTGCCATGGTCGATGTGGGCAATAATGCAGAAGTTACGAATTTTTTTCTGGTCCATACTTAACGGATACTCTTATCTTGTCATCGCGCTGGAATTTATACCGGGCCGAACAAGTCGGCAATAACGCGCATACTTTTAAACTCTGTTTCCAACTGATGCCGTGCAAAGCGATACAATACCGCCAGAGCCTCTGCACCCGCTGCCTTGGGCAGTGCCGGGCAAACGTCTTCTTCCTTTTCCAAAGCCCGCAGTGCTGCATAGCCTGTAGCACTCAGCTTTCGATCTGCACGTTGCCCCGTTGCCACCACCCCGCTCTCATAGCAAAACCCGGGCGTCGGCCCCACAGGTCCGTGGGTAACCACGCAACGATCCAGCACAGGCGCAAAGCCTGCGACACGCAACAGATGCAAGACCTGCCACGCCACATGGGTCGGCACATCACCCGTCCAGCTATCCAATCCTTCCAGACCCTGGACCAGCACCGCAAAGAGATCTTCTGAAGGCGCATTACGCCCGGAAACCATCCAGGCCAGCTCCATGGGGAACGCCCCATACCCGCTACGCTCCAGATTGGCTTTGATGCCATCAAACCGATGAAGCAACGACGCTTCACCCAATTGCTGCACATCCCGACCATCGCGGTGGTAATACACCATATCGATGTGGTTAAAGGTATCCAATGCAGCACCCAGGCTACTGCCCTTGCGCCGTACGCCCTTGGCCATACACGTTACCTGTCCCCTATCCGGGGTCAAGAATGTAATAACCCGGCTGGTCTCGGAAAAATCCACACCGCGCAGCACAATCCCTGTCGTTTTTATCTGGGACACAACATGCTCCGAAGTGGGGTGGACCATCCAAAGGCCATTCAGCAAGAGGGGAAGTATAGCACTGATACGGAAAACAGGACAAGAAACGGGGGAATGGTGGACAGACAAAAAAAACACCCCCGACACAAGGTCGAGGGTGAAAGATGAATCGAATGTACAGCTTAGCTGAACAAATCACCCCAGGCAAGGGCATAGGATGTGGAATTCGGGCCATTCACGTTAGGATAACGGGAGAACTCTACGTGACCATCCAGATACAGAATGTTGGAACCACCGGGAAGGTGATTGAAGTACTCAGGCTGGGTCAGGTTGGCATCATTATAGATATCAATGGTGCTCTGTGCCTGGGCACTACCTGCCGGGTTATTGATGTCCGTGATCATAAAGCGCTCAACACCTTCTTTAAGACGAAGGATGGTGTCGCCACCGCCGTTACCATTACCAGTATAGAAAGCCAACAGGTCAAGATCCTCA
>CALAXS010000454.1 GCA_937895305.1 uncultured bacterium | reverse complement strand
TGTCCACTACGACACAATCATCAGCATGGGCCTGGATAGCTTTCAGACACTCCGGCAGTAGCAGTGCTTCATTCTTGACGATCATGGCTACCGAGAGCGTGGGGGGCATGATCAGGGCACTTCCAGGTCTTCCGCAGGTACTTCGGCTGCATCGTCCGGGGTAGCTACCGGTTCCGCTGCTTCCTCTGGTTCCGGCACAGGGGCTTCAACGACCCCGGCCTCGATTAAGGCATCAAAGGTGGGCTTGTCTACCGTGTCGCCGCTGGTGACCAGGCGGATGTGGCCACCCACCATAACCGCGTGTTGACGTACCGTGGTCCGGCCACGATTGATGATGGAGCCTTTTCGCATCATTTCAAAGGTGATGAGAAAGAGACTGGGGGTGGTAGCGTAGATATTGGTGATGCCCGTGGAGCCTTGTGTCATTGCGCCGGGGCGTTTACGTTTTTTAAAGAGCACGATAGAGTGTTTCCAGGGGGTAGTTGTTACCGGGGGTATTATACGTGTTCTGCCGGGACGATGCTATGCCAAAGATAGGGTGACAATGAACATGCCCTCGGCCTCTTCGCCATAGGGTGCATGTTCCAGAATTTTACCGTTCCGGCCCACTGCAAGGGAGCAGCCGATGCAGTTCCATCCGGCCCAGTCCCCCGTTTCCAGGGTACCTACATTGCTGACCCCTATCACGGCCATGCCATATTTTTTCGCGAGGCGGGTATAGGGTTTAATCCATTCTTGACCGTAGGGCTTTTTTTTCTGGTTGTACTTGGGCGGAACGGCCCAGGCGCAGGGCGAGAGGATGAGGTCGACCCCCATCAGGCCAAGGGTATCGCCAATGTGTTGGGCCTCGGCGAGGTTGTCTGCGCAGATGGGTATGGCGACGCGACCCAGTATGGTATCGACACAGTTCAGGGTCGTGCCTGTACAGTAGAGTTCCTGTGCAAAATCGAGCTCGTTGATCTTGCGATGCTTCAGCAGAATATCCCCTTGGTCGTCAATGAGGATGGCGGAATTATAGAGGTCATCGCCCTCACGTTCCACGAGGCCAACCACGATATGGATGCCATGTTCCCGGGCGAGGTGTGCCAAACGGTCACTGTGCGGTCCGGGAACAGGCTGCGCCAATTTCAGCGCGCTGTCGTGGGTCCAGCCCAGATCCAGGCACTCGGGTAACACGATGGCCTGACAATGCTCCTGGGCTGCGGCCATAATCATAAACGCAGCCCCATTGAGGTTGTCCTCTGGAAGGCCCCCGTCGACCCGCATCTGGCCCATAGCGATCTTGAGTACTTCTGATGCCATAGTGGTTTCATTGTAATCCTGATGCATGGGAAAGTCTATAGTGGCTATTGACATAAAAACAGGTGTGGTGGGAATATACAGGTACTATGCAAGACTTTATGGAACAAATTGACCGGTATCGCGACGAGCTGTATCGGTATATTCACAGGACGGTCTGGGACTCCGGGGTCGCGGACGATGTGTTTTCCAATGCGGTACTCGCCGCGTGGGAAAATAAACATAAGTTCATACCCGGTACCAACTTCCGCGCCTGGATGTATCGCATTGTCACCAATAAATGCTATGTGGCGAACCGTGAAATCGGGCGTACACCCCGGCCACTGGATGAGATACCGGAAAGTCGCCTGGAAGATTTGCACCAGGATCGGGGGTACACGGATGTGCTTAAAAACCCTGAGCGGGTGATGGAGCAGTGTGGCGATGAAGTGGTTCAGGCCTTCAGCAAGTTGTCCACCGCGCAGAAAGCCTGTATTTTGTTGCGCAGCGTCGAAAAGTTTTCCTACAAAGAGATTGCGGAGATTCTTGATATTCCGGTTGGTACCGTGATGACCCACCTGTCACGGGGCCGCGCCAAATTGCGCAAGGATTTGCTGACGTATGCGCAGGACCTGGGTGTGGTACGAAGCATGCCCCGGATTTTGGAGATGGATGAGTCGAAGCCGGATGAAAATCTGAAGAATGGAAGTGTGGACTCATGAGTAAAAATGAACACGAAAATATGATGATGGCCTATCTGGATGGCGAGCTTTCGGTTGCGGAGGCCAATACCTTTGATGCTTCCCTGAACGAGGAGGAGCGGGGGCGTATGGCGGCGGAGATGAAGGTGGAAAGCGCGGTGGCCGAACGTCTTGGTGAATCTGTGCTCTGTCCCGTTGAATTGTGGAAACAACTGGAGCGGCAAATACAGGCGAAAGCAGTGAATCGAGTTGGACCGCGTAAGGCACTTTTTGCTGTAGCCGTCGCGATGCTGGTCATAGTGTCGGCCTTTACGTATTGGAACATGTTTTCTAGCCCTTCACCCGTCACTACAATTGCCAGCCATGGCGTACATCTGGATATGGACAAGTCACTGGATTCTTTTGCTGCCGGGTCAGAGACCGCTGCAACGGCGACGGATGTGGAGCGGTATTTACAGGAGCATGGCATTCAGTTGGCTATGGCGGATTACAGTGAGCAGAGTCCCGATTCGCACCACGAGTTGAGACTGCTGGGGTGCTGCGAAGGGGACTGCCCGGAGGGTAGCCTTGTGGAGATTCGCTTTGAGTGCTGCAAGAATCCCGCGAAGCTCGTGGTGGCCAAGCTCGGCACAGGCGGTGCTTCCATGATTGAGGCGGCCATTAAGGCAGGTACCGTACGGGATTTCCTCCATATCGACGGCTATGTCGCGGGTGTTGTGGGTGATCATCATGCCGAGGACCTCCTGCACCTGCTCCGTAAACAGCCCGGTAAACTCGCGTAGCGCAAGGGCTTAGCACCAATTCCACAATTAAACATCGAGATTACTTAGTTGTTGCACCAAATTTGTTGCAACAAGGAATAAAGTGACTTCATTTCCTGTTGGTTATGAATAGAGTAAGTGGAACAGTTGAAGCAAGCAGAACACAATGCCAAGCGATTGCATCGCACAGTGATACGGTGCAAGTTCAGCTTTAGGGTTGACAGGATGAATTCATTTTCTTTCCGGTTCAATCCTTGGGTGAACAT
>CALAXS010000453.1 GCA_937895305.1 uncultured bacterium | reverse complement strand
TTCACATCCTGCTTACAATGCCTACATACCCGCTATGAGTTATAGATCAAAAAAACCGAATAGCGACTCCATCCTTTTTCTTCATGACACCAACAAAGAAGGTGCCATCAACGGCAAGACCGCAGAGGATCTCGCCAAGGAAGGATATAACGTCCTGGCTGTAGACCTCTGTGGCATAGGTGAAACCCAATCCGACAATCTATACGACTCCTGGAAAGAAGCCGCTCCCGACTGGTCCGATTACTTTCGTGGCTACCTCCTGGGTAAATCCTTCGTCGCCATGCGCACCCAGGATATTTTGACTTGTCTTAATGCAATTACTGATTTGGAAATAACGATTATGGCCAAGGGGCCACTCTGCATCCCCGCACTCCATGCTACGGCCCTCTATAGAGATGCTGCACTCAAAAACTTGATGCTCGATTCCCCCATTCCCTCCTGGCACGATGTTGCCACCACACCCAACAACTACCAGCAACTCATGAGCACTGTCCACGGCGCCCTCCACTACTATGACCTCCCCGACTTCGAAGCCCTCATCGGCCCTGAAAAGATTACAAAAATAAACCAACACCTCCCCACATTCTAGCAATCTAAACTATCGACATCCCTCCCCACTATCCTCGTTCCCAAGCTCTAGCTTGGGAATGTTTATGCCGAGGCTCTGCCTCGGAAAACATACATATCGAACGCGAGAGTTCACAACGATTTAAACTGTCGACATGACCTGTCAGTATGGGTATACTCATTCAATTGATTTAGATATAAAGATTCCAGCACCAACTGCCACGCAAGGACAGCCCCATGAACAAAGCACGATCATTAATTAGTATTATTGCACTCTGCGCCACCCTCCTCTTTACCGGCTACGCCACCGCAGACAACAACTGGACCCAGTTCCGTGGTCCCGGCGCACGCGGTCTCGGTGCCAGCGATGCCCTGCCCGACACCTGGTCCACCACCGAAAATGTGGAGTGGAAAACCGACATCCCGGGCCGCGGCTGGTCCTCTCCCATCGTCTATGAAAACCAGGTATTCCTCACCACTGTAGTGAACCAGGGCGAATCCGAAGACCCCAAGAAGGGCCTTTACTTTGGCGGTGAACGCGACAAACCCGCAGACGCTGTCCATGAATGGCGCGTCCTCTCCCTCGACCTCGAATCCGGTAAAGTCCTATGGGATACCAAAGTCCACGAAGGCAAGCCCGCCTTCGCCGTTCACATCAAAAACAGCTACGCCTCCGAGACCCCCATCACCGACGGCAAACACATCTACGCCTACTTCGGCAACCAGGGCCTCTACTGCCTCGACCTCAAAGGCAATCTGGTCTGGAAAAAAGAATTTGACCCCAAACGCATCCGCTTCAGCTGGGGCCTCGCGGCATCCCCTATCCTCCACGAAGACAAGATTATCATTGTAAACGATAACTCCGGCGAATCCTACATGGTCGCACTCGATAAAAACACAGGTGAAGAACTCTGGAACGTAGAGCGCGATGAAAAAAGTAACTGGTCCACCCCCTACATCTGGGAAAACGACCAACGCACCGAAATCATTACCCCGGGTACCGTCGAGACCATCTCTTACGACCTCGACGGTAAGCGCCTCTGGTCCTTCACTGGCATGTCCACCATCACCATCGCGACCCCCTATGAAAGCAACGGCCTACTCTACATCAGCTCTGGCTACGTCGGCGACCGCAAGGCTCGTCCCCTCTACGCCATACGCCCAGGAGCCTCCGGCGACATCACCCTCAAGGAAGGCGAAACCGCCAACGATTTCATTGCCTGGTCCGACCCCTTCGGCGCACCCTACAACCCCTCCACACTTGTATTCGATGGTCTGCTCTACGTCCTCTTTGACCGTGGACAAATGACCTGCTACAACGCGGCTACGGGTGAAATTATCTATGAACAAGAACGCTTCCCCAAAGGTACCGGAGGCTTTACTACTTCCCCCTGGGCCTACGACGGCAAAATCTTCTGCCTCAACGAAGACGGCATCACATTCGTTATCAAAGCAGGCGACACCTTCGAGATTCTCAACACCAACACCCTTGGTGAAAACGACATGGGCATGAGCACTCCCGCTATGGCTGGCGACCGCCTCCTCCTTCGCACCGCAGCACGGCTCTACAGCATCAAAGGATAAAATGAACATCACCGGGGGAAATCGATGAAATTGTCGGCATTTGGAGAACGGATTACCCGCGGTTCCGGTATCGGCTCCCTCATGGACGATCTGGGTCAGGCCCTGGCCGGGAATGCAGACATGAAGATGCTCGGCGGGGGCAATCCTGCGCGCATCCCCGAAATAGAAAAGACTTTCCGCGAAGGCCTCAATCGGCTTATGGAAAAGCCCGGACACCTGGAAGAAGTCTTGGGACACTACGACACCCCCCAAGGTTACCAGCCCTTTATCGAAGCCATAGCAGCTATGCTCCAAAAAGAATACGGTTGGGATATAGGGCCAAAGAACATCGCTGTGACCAATGGCAGTCAAATGGCCTTCTTCATCCTCATGAACCTCTTTGGTGGACAGCGCGACGATGGCGAGATGAATCATATCCTCCTGCCCCTCACACCC
>CALAXS010000452.1 GCA_937895305.1 uncultured bacterium | reverse complement strand
CTCTTCGGGAAATCAATGCCCAAAAGTTCAAAGAGTATGCTATAAATAGGAAGGCAAGCCACACCCCTTGCCGCGAGGTTACCTTGATAGACTCCAGTCCATGGCCAGAATGTACAATACCCCCACCACTATCGCCAGGCACCGTGCATCTGTGGGCCATAGCGGTGGATTCAGATCAGGACACGGGCATAGGGACTGCATTGTTATCTGAGGGGGAACAACAACGCGCTGTGCGATTTCAAAAAGAAGGGGATCGGAAACGCTACACGGTTGCCCGTTACACACTACGCGTCTTGTTGGGGCATTACCTGGAACAAGACGCAAAGTCCATAAAAATGGTTCGTAGTGATGCGGGCAAACTCCACCTCGCAGATAATCCAGGGGCCATCGATTTTAGCATCACCCACACCGGGCTTTGTATCGTCCTCGCCTTTGGGCGTGAACTACAGGTGGGTGTGGATATTGAGCGGTGCGACCGCACCGGGCGATTCGAAGCCCTGGCGAAACGTTTCTTTCATCCCTATGAACGGGACAGCATTGCCGCCTTGCCGGAAACAGAGCAAGGTGTCGCATTCTTGTCCTGCTGGAACGCAAAGGAAGCCGTGTTAAAGGGGTTGGGCACTGGTATTCAGTCTCGACTGGATGCCTTTACTGTAACTATCCCGTTGACGAACACCCCATCACCCGTACATTTTCAGTCGGACACGCCGACTGCATCGTGGAGTGTCTGTGCCTTCACACCCATGACGAACTATATTGGCGCACTTGCGGTGGACCGTCAGGACTACAGCGTAGACACATTCTTCTACCAAACGTAGTCGGACAGGCGCATCAGGAGCGATAGAAATAATTTACCGCTCAGGAAGAATACGACGGCCAGTCCTGCTGCACCGATACCCATAGACACCACCCCATTTCGCAGGCCGCCCATGAGGGCTTTGCTGCTGGTGAGCAGGAGCAGGAGAATGGCGCAGAGGGGTGCGGCGATAAGGGTGGCGGATTGCGCGATGAGCAGGCTGGTGGTACTGCCGAAACCGATGGCGAGAATACTGACTGCAACACCACAACCGATGGCAAGGGCCGCTATGGACCAGCCCCGTGCAGCCTTACTGTCGATGGCATGACCAAAACCGAGGCCATCGGCCATGAGGGTACCGCCTATCATGGCATTGGCAATAAAAGAGGAAAAGGAAGCCGCAGCTAAACCCAGGCAAAATACAAAGTGGCCACCACGCCCCAGAATTCCATTCAGTTGTTCCGCCAATGCACCTACGTTGCTCACATCTTTACCGCTACCATGGAGCGTTTCTGCTGCACCAATGAGGATAACCGCTGCAATGCTCCCCAGGATGGCTATACCCAGCCAGGCATCCCGAATGGCCTCGCCCACAGTCTCGCGGGTCCAGCCCTTGGATTGAACAAGGTACGCCTGGTAAAAGGCCGCAACAGCGGAGAAGGTCGTGCCCAGCATGGCACTGGCGATGATGGCTTCGTTGCCCTCAAAAGCCTTGGGCACGAGACCACCAGCAAAACGGGTCGGGCTGAATCCGGTGAAGAAAAGGTTACCCACGAAAGCAGTGAGCATAACAGCCACCAAGACTAGCATGACTTTTTCGAGCAGGGTATAAACCCTACGGGCCACAATAATAAAAAGAATAGAAAGCCCGGTAAAAAAGAGGGGCCACAACCAGGGCGGTCCGCCAATGAGCGCACCCGCAGCGACGGACACACCAATGTTATTGCCGAACTGGAAACCCGTCGCAACGAGAAATCCTGAAAGGCCCGTGACCGCGGCGAGGGGCCGACCGTATCGCTCTGCGAGATACTGGAGGGGTGAAGCCTTGAGCGCACAGCCGAGGCGCGCGCCCATAGAGGTGTAAATGGCCATGAGTAATATAGCCAGGGCCAGCATCCACAGGAGATTGTAGCCGGATTCGGCACCCGCACGACTACTGGCGACAATACTGCCAGGACCCAGGACCACAGCAGCCGTAATGAGGCCCGGGCCGATACGTTTCAGGATTCCACGTTTTTCAGTCATCAATTAGAAACTCCCAGGTTCAGGATAGCCAGTCGTCCAAATGTTCAGCCACAAAGGCATCATCGTTTAAATGTGGATAAGCCGCATAGACCCGATTAATTTCTTCCAGCTGTCCCGGACTGAGATGCTCGTTTGCATCGAGGCAATGAATATGTTCCAGTAGCCCCTGGCGACGTAGCACTTCATGCAACCCCGCGATGCACCCGCGAAAACCATTGGCCGCATCAAAGAAAGCGGCATTACTGTCCGTCACTTCCTGCGACAAACGCAGGAAATCGGGGTCGGCACCTGTACCTGCCACGGTTGCTGCATGACAAGCGTCGAGCAGGGCTACTGCGGGCTTGCACCATACAGCCCAGTGCCCCAAGAGCCCCCCAACCATACGTCGGGTCACTTCGCGACCGTCACTACAACGAATCGTGTAGGGCGTGAGCAAATCGAGGACGATATTATCGTCGTTCCCGGTGTACAGCGCTATGTCATCACGCCCGGATTCAGCAACAGCACGGATGACATCGAAAGTCTGGTAACGATTGAAAGGCGCAATCTTACTAGCCACTACCGATTCAATCTCTGAAAAACGTCGCCAGAAAGAATAGGGCAATGCCCGCCCGCCCACTGCGGACTGGAGATAGAACCCGATGAGGGGTATCACTTCGCCCACTTTTTTACAATGGGCAATCAGCGCATCCTCGTCCGCAGCAGTGAGTGCTGCCAGACTGAGTAGTCCTGCATGATAGCCCAGTGCGCGCAAGGTCGTCGCTTCGCCCAGGGCCTGTGTCGTATCGCCACAGATACCACCGATGCGCAGTACCGGGGTGTCGCGCTGGGTATCAGCACGGTCCATTTCCTCTGCGGCCAACTGAAGTACAGGTTCGTATAAGCCTACATCGGCATCGCGAATCGCAAACTGGGTGGTGTGTACCCCCACCGCCAGACCGCCTGCCCCAGTCGCCAGATAGTACCTCGATAACGCACGCTGGCGACGCTCATCCAATTGACGATTGCCATTCAGCGCAAGCGGGTGCGCCGGAATGACCACACCACGCTGTAGCTCTTGTTGTAAATTCTCGTTCACAATGCTTCCCGTTTAGTAAACGCCATCACGCACTTCAAAGTGAGTGGGCTTGGCGAGGGTGCTGCCATCGCTTAGAATCCAATGAGCAATCCATTGGATGAGCCGTTCTGCATTCACCATAGGCGCGCCATAGCGGTCCATTGCCCAAGACGCATCATTCAGCAATGCATCCTGCGATTCTGTTCCCGTAAATAATACGGACTTGTCCATGAGCTCGCCAAAGGTTTCACAGACCTCTCGTGTTTTCAATATCTCCGCACCCGTCACATTAATACGCCGTGCAGGACTCTCCGCATCGGCAAGGGTACACAGCGATAGGGCATTGGCATCACCTTGCCAGAGGATATTAAAATAACCCATAGACACATCAATACAATAGCCACACC
>CALAXS010000451.1 GCA_937895305.1 uncultured bacterium | reverse complement strand
GTGGGGGCGTAGCCCCAGCATTGGAATAAACCGGGAACTGAGGAAGCGAAGATGAATCCAGAAACACTGAAGTACACAAAAGATCATGAGTGGGTTGGGGAAGTAGATGGTCTGTATGCTGTGGGCATAACCGATCATGCACAGGAACTCCTGGGCGACATTACCTACGTGGAGCTCCCTGATGTGGGCACAACGATAGAAGTGGGTGAAGAGCTGGCAGTGGTGGAATCAGTAAAAGCAGCAAGTGATGTCTATGCGCCTGTGGGTGGCACGGTGGCTGCTATCAATGAAGCACTGGAAGACACGCCGGAACTGGTGAATCAGCAGCCCTATGGGGATGGATGGTTTTTCAAGATGACCGATATTAACGTTGCGGAGTTTAACGAATTGATGGATGCGGCAGCCTATGCCGCCTTCGTAGCAACAGAAGACGAAGACGAGTAGAAACATGAATTGTTGCTCCTTTTCACACATTTGACTAGCAACAATTCACCTTGAGTGCTGGCTTTGAGACTAGAATGCATTCCCACGCAGAGCATGGGAACGAGGTTCAAAAACAAGCGTCGCAGCCCACTGGTTCCCATGCTCTGCGTGGGAATCTGGGCGAACAAGTAACACTACACATTGACTATATAGACAAAAGGAGCACCCTGAATCATGGGTTCATGGATTCCAGCCACCACGGCTGAGCAAGAGGACATGCTGAAGACCATTGGTGTCAATAGCATAGAGGATCTCTTTTCGAGTATCCCCGAAGCATTGCGTATGCAATCCTGGAATGTCCCTGTGGGCCTCTCAGAGATGGGCGTGGACAATGCCATCGCAGGACTGGCCGCGAAAAATGACACAGGCAAAGTCTCGTTTCTGGGTGGGGGCTACTACGACCACTATATCCCCGCAGCAGTAGGTGCCCTGTCCGGGCGCAGTGAATTTTACACCGCCTATACCCCCTATCAGCCGGAATCCTCCCAGGGCACCCTCCAGAGTATCTACGAATACCAATCCACAATTTGTCGTTTGACAGAGATGGAATTTGCCAATGCGTCGTTGTATGACGGCGGCACCGCAGTCTTTGAAGCGGCCACCATGGCAGTCCGTGTGACGCGCAAGACCAAGGTGGTGGTCCATGATTCCGTAAACCCCACCTATCGGAAAATGCTGGAGACCCACGCGGCGAATCTTGAGCTGGACATCGTAACGGGCGACGACCCGACGGATGCAGCTTGTGTCATCGTACAAAACCCAAGCTTCCTCGGCACCGTTGCAGACTACACGGCCCTGGCGGATAAATGCCACGCAGCGAAGGCCCTGTTGGTCATGTCGTTTTACCCCGTATCCCTCGGCATGGTGAAGACACCCGGCGCCATGGGCGCAGACATCGCCATTGGCGAAGGTCAATGCCTTGGACAACCCTTGGGTTTTGGCGGCCCCTACCTCGGCATCATGGCGACACGTAAAGAGTATGTGCGCAAGATGCCTGGCCGTATTGCCGGGGAAACAAAAGACGCAAAAGGACGGCGTGGCTTTGTGTTAACCCTCCAGGCGCGGGAACAACACATCCGTCGTACCAAGGCCATGTCCAACATCTGCTCAAACCAGGCCCTCTGCGCCTTACGCGCCCTCATACACCTGAGTCTCCTCGGTAAGACCGGTTTTGCACAGATGGCGACGGCCTGTCATTCCAAAGCGGAATACCTGAAATCAAAATTGAGCTTTGTTGAAATCCTGAACGACGGCCCCACCTTTAATGAATTTGCAGTACGACTGCCCAAGGATGCTGCGACGGTAGCAGCAGCCCTGGCGGAACAAGGCTATCTCGCCGGATTGCCACTGGTGGATGTGGCCGCAGGGGAATCCAATGACCTGCTTATCGCGGTGACGGAGAAACGAAGTCGTGCAGATTTGGATGCCTTTGCAAAAGCACTGGAGGAAGTAGCATGCAGTTAATCTATGAAAAATCGGTACCAGGTCGACAGGCCATTCAGTGGGACGCACTGGATGTACCCGAAGTGACTTTACCCGCCGCACTGTGTCGCCATAAAGCAGCCACCTTGCCAGAACTGGGCGAGCTGGAAGTGGTGCGTCACTTTACCCATTTGTCCCAGCGCAATGTAGGTATCGACGATACCTTCTATCCACTGGGTTCCTGCACCATGAAGTACAACCCGAAGATCGCAGAGGTCTGTGCAGCACAGCCGGGCCTCATGAACCTTCACCCTCACCTGTCCACATCGAAGGTCTACGAAAAAAATGTGCAGGGTGCCTATGAACTGATTTTTAATCTGGAACGTGAGCTTGCGGAAATCGCCGGCTTTAAAGCAGCAAGTTTACAACCTATCGCCGGGGCCCATGGCGAGTTAGTCGGCACCTTGTTGATGGCGGCCTACCACAAGGACCATGGCAACACCCACAAAGACACGATTATCGTGGCGGACTCCGCCCACGGAACGAATCCGGCCAGTGCAGCCATGGCAGGCTTCAAGGTGGTGGAAGTACCCTCCAAAGAAAATGGCCTCATCAACCTGGAAGCATTCAAGGCAGCCATGGGCGACCATGTAGCAGGCATCATGATGACCTGCCCCAATACCCACGGTTTGTTTGAAACAGACATCAAAGAAATCGCGGCCATCTGTCATGGATACGACGCGTTGCTCTATTACGATGGCGCGAACCTCAACGCTATCCTCGGCCAGTGTCGTCCCGGCGACCTGGGCTTTGACGTGATGCACTACAACCTGCACAAGACCTTCGCAACACCCCATGGCATGGGCGGTCCAGGCTGTGGCCCGGTGGGTGTGGGGGAGCGGTTGACAAAATATTTACCCGGACCACGGGTCGTGCGTGACGGCGACGGTTTCACCTTGCAGACCCCGGAGAAAAGCATAGGGCGTATTGCCCCGTTTTTCGGAAACTTCCTCATTGCCGTGCGGGCCTATGCCTATCTCCTGTTTTATGGCGATGAAGGCTTACGCGAAGTGAGTCGCATGGCAGTCTTGAATGCCAACTACATCCATGCACGCCTGAAGCAGGTCTATAAACCTGCGTTCAAAGAACGCTTCATGCATGAGTGCGTGTTCAGTGCTACACCCCAGGCAGAAAAAGGTGTGCGCGCCCTGGACATCGCGAAGATGCTGCTCGATTACGGCTTCCATGCCCCCACCGTGTACTTCCCCTTGACCGTGAAAGAGTGTCTCATGATTGAGCCGACAGAGACGGAATCAAAGGAAACGTTAGATGCCTTCTGTGACGCCATGCTGGATATCGCAAAACGTATCGAGACAGAGCCAGAAGTCTTTGCGGCAGCACCATCGACCACACCCGTAGGTCGCCTGGATGAAGTCGCTGCAGCGAAAGACCTGAACTGCGCATGTCTGTAGGACAAGGGTAATTCATTATGGACCTGCGTCTTATCGACATACCTGTAGCCTCCCCTGCAGAACACCTGGCGCTGGACGAAGCGTTGCTGGAGAGTGTGGAGAAGGATGGCGCACCAGACACCTTGCGCATTTGGGAAAGTGAAGTGCCCTTCGTGGTACTGGGTACTGCACAACGGGTGCAGGAGGAAGTGGACACCACGGCATGCGCGGAACTGGGTGTCCCCATACTTCGCCGCTGTTCAGCAGGCGGCTGTGTGTTGCAGGGGCCGGGTTCACTGAATTTCGCTTTGAGCCTGCGCTATGCCGGACGCAGGGAATTGAGCGTTCTCCATGATTCCTATTGCTTTATCCTGAAGCGCTTAAGCGGGGCCTTTGCAGACTTGGGCATCACGGCCTGTCATGCGGGCATATCGGACATGACCCTGGACGGATACAAAATTTCAGGGAATGCGCAACGACGCAAGCGGGACACCTTCCTCCATCACGGTACCTTGCTCTACGCCTTGCAGGAAGATTTAATGGCCCGGTGTATTCGGGAACCTGCGGATCGGCCCGCCTATCGCGGTGAACGGAAGCATATCGATTTTGTAAGGCCCTTACCACTGGATCATTCCACATTACGCGGTGCGGTGCTGGCAGCCTTTGACTGTGAAGATAAACCCCAGGCCTTAACCCCATTTGAAGTGTCGGCCATGGAGCAATTGGCTGCAACCAGGTATAGCGATGATGAATGGACCCATCGTCGCTAAAGTGTACCGGGAAAGTCACTTTCTCTAATGGAAGCGCCAACCGCTGTAAGTTACCTATTTGTCTTAATTTGCGTCGGATTTCAATGTACAGCGAACAGCTTGTAATTCCCATGAAATACACTATAATACAGTAGGGTATCCTTGGGGATGCCTGTTTTTGCCTGGGTGTGTTTATCCACGAAACGGAGTAGTAGCCACATGGCCTCGAAACCGGTAAAAAGTCCTTTGCGGCGATTCTGGATAGCGCTGTGTCTGGGAGCGTTACCGGGCGTCTTGGTGGGGGTAATGGTAAAAGGGTACATGGATAAGGGGAGTATCTGGGGTGGTGGATTGACGAATTTACCACAGAGAGAACGCACCGTGATTCGCCGTATGGATCCCGACGATACACCTGTGGAAATCCTGGAGGGGCCCTCGTTACGGTATATCCAGGCGGTACAGGGCGGTGAATGGGACACCGTTGTGGGGATGACGCAATGGATGCAAGAACGTCTGGCACAGACCATAGAGGAAGCGGGCGATACGGCTAAAGCAACGACCATGCAGGATTTACAGGAACAACTGAGTCTGGACCAGGCCAGCCCTGCGCAGCTACAGGTGCAAGGCGTAGAGGATGTAGGTGTACTGAGAGAGTCGGCTAAGGTAGAATACCTCATGTCAGATGGCGGATTGCAGGATTTGGCGTTGGAGGTCAAGCGACGGGACTGGTTTCGGGTAACGTATCCAGTACGAAGTCAGGCACTGCTGGATGACAAAGGATTGCCCTTACGCGCTGTGACCGTGGGTGTGAACATTTCGGCAGATGATCTGATTTTAAAATCAAATGTAATTGGGAATCTGGAAATTGATCTCGGTACGCTTTCCGCAAATTGGGAAAACGGGTAGGAGTTTGGTCATTGCCTTTAGCAAGTTGCAAGCGATGTAAGAAGATGTATAACAAGACGACATACCTTGTATGTGA
>CALAXS010000450.1 GCA_937895305.1 uncultured bacterium | reverse complement strand
AAAGAAGGAGACTGGAAGCTCTTCACTGGAGCAGAAGGCCTCCCCTACAATGACTTCACCTGCTTGACTGCTGGCCCAACGGGCATCTGGCTGGGCACGACTAATGGTGCTATTCAATTTCACAACGGACAATGGCATTTCCGTCAGGGTCGACGCTGGCTCCTGGACAATCATGTCAATGACATTGTGGTGGACCAGGATGGCAATGCCTGGATTGCAACAGCGGCCGGAATTTCATGCATCAAAAACCAGCCCATGTCCCTGGCCCAAAAGGCCCTCTTTTATGAAAATGAAATCGAGCAGCACCACCGTCGCACCCGATTCGGGTATGTGAACCCTGCTACCCTTTCAACACCGGGCGACAAAAGTAGTGCAACACCCACCTACTCCGATAATGATGGTTTCAATACGGGCCTCTATCTGGGGGCGATGAGTTTTGCCTATGCCAATACAGGCGACGAAAAGTATCGTGACTTTGCACACGACTCCTTTCGTGCGCTAGCATTTCTGAGTGAAGTAACGCAGGGTGGAAAATATGGTGGTACCAAGGGACTCATCGCCAGAAACGTAGTACCCACCACGGAACCGGATCCGAATAGCGTTTACTCCGAGGACTATGACATTAAACGTAATGTCCGCGATACGCTCTGGAAAATTCTGGAGAAGCGGGTGCCCACAGACAAAACGGGCGAATGGTACTGGAAAGCCGACGCGAGTTCGGACGAACTGGATGGTCACTTTTTTGGTTCAGCCATTTACTTTGATCGGGTATGTACTACCGAAGAGGAGAAAGACAGGGTACGTAAAGTCGTGCAGCGCATTATGGACCATATCCTCACCCATGATTACAATCTGGTGGACTATGACGGTGCACCGACACGCTGGGGACATTTTTCACCGGAAGATTTGAATAGTAATCCCGCATGGGTTTCAGAGCGTGGGTTGAATTCATACAGCATCCTGACCTACCTGAGCATTGCCCATCATATTACAGGGGATTCCAGGTATCGCAAGATTTATCTTAAGCTCGCTATTGACCATGGCTATGGCATGAATGGCATGACCCAATCCAAGGAGTTGCCCGGGCCTAATTCTCATGGGCACCAACCCGATGACAATATGGCTTTTCTAAACTTTTACCATCTCATTCGCTATGAAACAGACCCCAGGCTACTTAGTATGTATCAATACGCAATACGCAGTCATTGGCAATATGAAAAGTATGAGCGAAATGCATTTACCAATTTCATCTATGGGGCGTGTGCTAATGGCAAGATGCGTACAGACCAGTGGCGCCAGATTGACCTTTCCCCAGCAATGGCATGTTATGAAGATGCCATTGATACCCTGAAGCGCTATCCCCTGGACCTCATTGAATGGCCCATGTCCAATGCCCACCGCATTGATCTTATGCCTCTGGGTGAGTACTCCGACCCAAGCCCGGATAGTGGTGGCTCAAAAGATGGCTACGCCTATCCAGTAGACGAGCGACAGGAAACCTATTGGGACTGGGACCACTGGAAACTGACTTCAGGAGGTAATGGCACTGTCCTGCGCCCGGGCTTTCACTATCTGCTCGCCTACTACATGGGGCAATTCCATGGTTTCCTGAAAGATTGATGTTGCCGCGCCTGAAATTTCCTGTTGGCGGGGGGGAACTTCGGTGCAGGTACAGCCTGATGCCCCCGATTCAGTGAAGTCCTTTCATATATCCGGATCTGATAGCATACAGATATGAATCACGGGCCTCGGTCCAGGATATCCATGCAATGTATCTTAACCATTAAAGGGTTTTCTCCATGTTCCGAATCGTAATCCGAATCCTTAAATACACTGCGGCATTGATACTATGCGCCATTCTCGTTTTGGCGATACTCTTCTGGAATTCCCTGGAACCGGAAACAACAAAATCCGGCCAACCTCGAGTCGAAGCACGCTATCTCGAAATGCGTGACGAAGTAAAAATTGCCGTTGATGTCTGGCTCCCAAAAGACCTGGAAGAAAAACAAAAAATACCCACGCTCATCCGTGCAACAAGATACTGGCGTGGGCTCGATTCGCCCGTTAGCGCGCCGAACTATGACCTCAACTATGGGGAAGCCAATGCATTCAATGAGGCGGGTTATGCGCTGGTTCTGGTGGATGCACGGGGTACAGGGGCAAGTTATGGTTCCCGACATTACGAGATGACCGAAGATGAGTGGCAGGATTATGGCGAAGTTGCCGAATGGATAAGCCAACAAACCTGGTCTAATGGCAACATTGGTGCCTATGGTGTTTCATACGACGGCAACACCGCTGAAATGCTCACCGTCAACCAACACCCTGCAGTGAAAGCGGTGGCGCCAATGTTCAACGATTGGAACTGGACCCATCACCTCATCATGCCCGGTGGTGTAAAGCTCATCTTCTTCCTTGAGGAATGGGGGCATGCTGTCGCTGCAATGGATGCCAATGATTTATGCGGTGTAGCAGAAATTGAGGGTATGGCGTGTACCCTGTCCAAAGCATTGGTGGGTGGTGTTAAACCCGTTGATGCAGATTGCGATGGCAGCTTGTTGGCGATGGCCGTAAAAGACCACACCCAAAATTTTAAAGTATTCGAAGCGGTCAATGGCTCGGACTATATAGATGACCCATTTGGCCCTGCAATGATTAAGGATGCATCCACAAGAACTACCGCATCGGGGTACAAGGAACAGATCAAGGCTTCTTCCTCGGCATTTTACGTCCCTGTAAGTTGGCTCGACGCTGCGACGGTCAATGGCGCTTTAAGTCGATACAATACGCTGAACAGCAAACAGCAGGTAATCATCGGGCCCTGGAGCCACGGCGGGGATGAACACACCGATCCATTTTTATCCGACGACACGATCACTGAACCATCCATGCCAGAGCAACAACAAAAGATAATAGATTTTTTTGATACCTTTCTGAAGACCCATGCGCCCGGAAACCTTGAATCTTCGATTACCTACTACACACTCGGCGCGGGAATCTGGCACACAACCAAAACCTGGCCGCCTGATGGCCTGGAAGACCTAAAACTTTACTTCGAATCCAACAATCAACTTGCCTATGAAAAGCCTGTTGCTCAAGACAGCGCAAGTAAATACACCATTGATTATGAAGCGACTACAGGGCGCCGCACGCGATGGCACACCAATGCGGGTGAGTGTGATGTCGTGTATCCGGATCGTTCTGAAGAAGATAAAAGATTATTAACCTTTACGAGCGACCCGCTGCCCGATGCGATAACCTTAACGGGTAGCCCTATCCTACAGCTTTACCTGAGTTCAGATCATGAGGACGGTGCAATTTTCGCCTACCTTGAAGATGTAGCCCCGGACGGTCGTGTCACCTACATCACGGAAGGCCAACTGCGTGCCTCGTGCCGTAAGGTTTCTGGACTTCAACCGGAATACCACACCTACGGTCCTTACCGGACCTTTGCCCGTTCCGATGCAGAACCACTGGTACCCGGTGAAGTTGCCGAACTCGCCTTTGATCTTTGGGCAACATCAGTACAGTTTAAAAAGGGGCATCGCATACGTATTGCCCTGGCTGGTGCAGACAACGGCAACTTCGCACGGTACCCGATCGAGGGAACCCCTACCATTCTGGTAGAGCACAATGCCCGTTTCGCTTCACACATTACACTGCCCATTCAAGGGAACGGTTAGGTGAGCATAAGAATAGCCCCTGTTTTCAGGGGCTTTCATCAAGTGACAAGACATGTCACGAAAAAATAATGGTGGAGCTGA
>CALAXS010000449.1 GCA_937895305.1 uncultured bacterium | reverse complement strand
TCTGACTATAGGTCGCCAAGGGTTTTTTCTATAGGAACAACCGATGTCATCCCAGCGCAGGCTGGGATCCAGTACGTTTGTGGGTTGATTTTGCATAGTCTCCTGGATTCCAGCCTTCGCTGGAATGACGATGAGTGTGATGTTTTGAGATGTTGTATCAATTTTGTCAGCTAATTGGTGAACACTTACAGGAATCTAAATGAGGCGTGGCAATCTCCGGGTCCCATTGACTGATAGGCGGGGGCTGTTGGATCTCGAATTAATTACCCATGGTCGACAGAATCATTCCGGTACTGGAGTTCATACAGGGTCTTGTAGAGGCCACCCTGCTGTAATAACTCTTGGTGGCTGCCCACTTCGCGAATCTCGCCATGATGAAGGACGACAATACGATCCGCGTGCTGGATGGTGGAGAGACGGTGGGCGATGACAATACTGGTGCGCCCTTCCATAAGTTTCTCGACGGCATCCTGTATGAGGCCTTCGGTTTCCGTATCAATGTTTGAAGTCGCTTCATCCAGAACGAGGATGTGTGGGTCATGGGCCAGGGTTCGGGCAAAAGCGATAAGCTGGCGCTGACCCGTGGAAACGTTACAGCCCCGCTCGCCCACTTCATAATCATAACCTTCGCTCAGTTTTTCGATGAAGGGCGCAGCGTTAACATGGGCTGCACAGGCCCGAATGTGCGCGTCCGTCATGGTATCGTCCCCCAGCCGGATATTGTCCTTAATGCTTCCCGAGAAAAGAAACACATCCTGAAGTACGATGCCGATGTTCTGGTGCAGTTCGTTTTGACGGTATTCACGAACATCCCTGCCATCAATACGAATGGCCCCTTTCTGCACATCGTAAAATCGGTTGAGCAGATTAATAAGGGTGCTCTTGCCTGCACCGGTATGCCCTACCACGGCGATACGCTCGCCGGGTTTAATGTCGAGACTGATGTCTTTCAGAATCCAGTCTTCCCCTTCGTAGGCGAACCAGGTGTGGTCAAATTGCACCGCACCTTCTATGCGGTCGCAGGGTTGGGCATCTGCCGCATCCACAATCTCGGGTTCCGTATCCAGCAATTGAAAGACCCGCTCTGAGGAGGCCATAGCTTCAAGGAGCAAATTATAGCGGTCTGCGATGGTGCGTATGGGCGCAAAGAATCGTTCGGAAAGCATCACAAAAAATACAATAGAACCAATCACACTACCGTGGGGCA
>CALAXS010000448.1 GCA_937895305.1 uncultured bacterium | reverse complement strand
TAGGCATGCCGAGATAAAGAAGTGTATTTAACGCGCTTCGGCGCAATTGAGGGAGTAACATCATGATTCGTTCACTGTTCACCGCCGCGACGGGGATGATAAGTCAGCAGATGAACATCGACACGATTGCCCACAACATGGCAAACGTAAACACCACGGGCTTTAAAAAGAGCCGGGTCAATTTTCAGGACCTGCTCTATGAAACCATCAAGCCGGCAGGTAGCGAAACCACCGCGGGTACTACCATACCCGAGGGAATTCAGATCGGTCATGGTGTACGACCTTCCTCAATCGCAAAAGTATTTTCACCCGGTTCTGCAATTCAGACCGGGAATGCGCTGGACATGATGATTGAAGGGGATGGTTTTTTTCAGATCCTCCTGCCCGACGGTACCACAGCCTATTCCCGTGATGGCTCCTTCAAACAGGACCAGAACGGTATCGTACAAACAGCCGATGGCTTCGCGATGGCGGACGGTATCACCATACCCACCAATGCGACCCTGGTAACGGTAAGTGGGGATGGCACGGTATCGGCACTGGTACCGGGGAACTCGACCCCCCAGGCGGTCGGCACGATTCAATTGGCCCGCTTCTCCAATCCATCCGGTATGGATGCGAGCATGGGGCGTAATATCTTGCTGGAGACTGAAGCCTCGGGTACAGCACAGCTGGGCACACCGGGTCTGGACGGAACAGGCACCCTGGCACAGGGATTTCTTGAAAATTCCAACGTGCAGGTGGTAGAAGAAATTTTGAATATGATTATCGCGCAACGCGCTTATGAAGCCAATTCCAAAGTGATTCAGACGGCGGATGAGATGCTGCAAACCGCGAACAATGTACGACGCTAATCCTGAAGGAGTAGTGCAATGATGAAGACAATAAGCCGAATACGAATGGGAGTGCTGCCGGGCGTAGTGCTCATGGCTGGACTCATCCTTGCGCCGACGGTTCAGGCGGACCGTGTGGTCCTCATGGACGAGGCTTACGTTAAAGGACCTAAAGTGACCATTGGCGATGTGGCGCAGCTGGAAGGCGAATTTGCCAAGACGCTGGCTCATATTGAACTGTCCAGTGCAGCCATTCCCGGTAGCTCAAAGAGCATCAATGCCTCGCTGGTCTTGGCGCGTGTACGCAGTACGGGCCTGGATATGGATGGCATTGAATTCGGCGGTGCGAGCCATACCCGCGCGACGACCCTGTCGGAAGAAATCGGTAAAAATCACCTGGCAACTTCGCTCCGTGAATTTATCGTGGCCCGCATGCCATGGGATGCCTTGAACACGGAAGTGGATGTGCCCCTGCCGAACCAGATTATCACCGTGCCGGAAGGTGATCTGGATATTCAATGGTATGCATCGCCCCAGTATCAATTTCTGGGGCCGGGTACCTTTACGGGCAAGATTCTGGTGGATGGCGAAGAGAAACGTACCTTGACCATGCGCGCCCATGTGACCGCCTATGGCGAAGTGCTGGTTGCCCGTGGCGATATTGCGCGGGGCCGCCCGATTTCTGCAAATGATATCGAGGTGCAGCAACATGCCCTGAATAATATGCCAACCGGGGTACTGACCGAAGCCGTCGATGTTATCGGATTGGTTGCGAAGAAAACTATATTTCCCGGCCAGGCGATTACGACCCGTAATACTCAACAACGCCTCGTGGTTAGTCGGAATCAACTGATTCCTATCGAAGTACGTGTAGGGAATCTCATCGTAAAAGATCGGGCCAAGGCTATGATGGATGGACGTACAGGTGACACTATCATGGTGCAGAATCAGAACAGTAAAGCACAGTTTCAGGGCATCGTCCGCAAGGATGGTGTTCTGGTAGTCCAATAAGAGGGGCATAGTATGAAGGTTCAGATGATAAAAATCGGGATAACAACAGGACTCCTTGCCATGCTGCTGTCGACTGCACCACTGGCCCAGGCAGATTCGCTGTTTACCGCTGCAGCCGAACGGGGTGGTACCCTGGTAGCAGAAAAAATTAACCGCTTCGAAGTGGGAGACATTATCACCGTCATGGTACGTGAGAAGCTGGATGCCACAACATCTGCTGATACGAGTACCAAGAAGGAATCGGGAGTGGACAATGTGATGCCAACGGCTTCCAATGGTTTTTTAACCAACACGAAGGAACAAGGCGGTTTTGAATTGCTGGATCCGGGGAAGCTGCCGAACTGGTCTGTAGAAGCGGAGAATGAGACGAAGAACCGGGGAACTACACGCCGGTCCAATACCTTGAATACCGAAATTACCTGCACCGTCATGGAGGTTCTTAAAAACGGCAACCTCAAGATCAATGGCAAGAAGAACATTATGGTGAATCGTGAAGATAGCACCCTTTCTCTGAGTGGCATCATTCGCGCCAAAGACGTGACCCAGCAAAATACTATCGAGTCCGCCAAACTGGCCGATAGCGACCTGAAACTCATGGGTCGCGGGCCGTTATGGAACAACCAGCGTCGTGGCCTGTTAACCAAATTGACCGACTGGTTCTCACCATTCTAGGGGAATGAAACTGTGATGAATGTAAATAGAACGACACGCTGTTTCACATTAGCGCTCCTGGCTTTTGCGCTGGTGTTTACCCTGCCCGCAGACGCGACCAAGGTGAAGGAGCTTTGTGAAATTCAGGGCGCCCGCAGCAATATGCTAAAGGGTACGGGTGTCGTTGTCGGACTTTCCGGCACGGGGGATAGTGCCAGTGTAGCGATTCAGGCCCTGAAACGTATGCATGAGCGCATGGGTTTCGATATTGATAATCTGGGCGACTTGGCTTCCAAGAATGTTGCAGTGGTAACTGTGACGGCAACCCTGCCCGCCTACGCGAAGGAAGGTACACGGATGGATGTGCGTGTGCAATCCGTGGGTGATGCCAAAAGCCTGGAAGGCGGCACATTAATGGAGGCCTATCTCTACGGACCGGGCCAATCGGAAACTGTTTATGCGGTGGCCCAGGGTGCCGTGTCAGTCGGTGGTTTCAATGCAGACGTATCCGGTGGCTCTACCGTGCGTCAGAACCATACTACGGTGGGCCGTGTACCCATGGGTGCCTATGTGGAACGTGAAGTCCCCGCCACCATCACAGACGGGTATCGAATTGTACTCTTGCTCAAGCGCCCGGATTTCGGGAATGCCTCCACGATTGCTAAAGCCATTGACGCAGAACTCGGCGATAACCTCGCCGAAATTACAGGCGCAGGCAGTATCCGCATCAATCTGCCGGATCACGCCCACGATAATCTCTTTCCCTTTATCGCCGAAGTACAGGACGTGAGTGTGCAAGTGGATGCACCGACCCGGGTCGTGCTCAATGAGCGAACAGGCACCATTGTGGTCGGGGGTAATGTGATGATTAAGCCCTGTCAGGTCGCCCATGGCAGTTTGACCATCAAGATTGCCGTAACACCGAATGTGAGTATGCCCTTGTCTTTCACCGATGCCGATCCTGTTATCACAGAAGGCGTGGATATTGATGTGGAAGAGCAGGAAGCCCACTTTATGCCCGTCGAGGGAACCTCGGCTACCGAAGTGGCTGAAGCACTGAACAAGTTACGGGTTACCCCCCGCGACATGATAAGCATTTTTCAGGCACTGCGCGAAGCAGGTGCACTCGACGCAGACCTGGAGCTGATGTAATGTTCGATGTAAACCCACTTGCATCCAATTTGTCCAACTTCTCCAGCGCGGTTATCGATCAAGATGCACGCCAGGCAGAAGCCCTGGAACAGTTTGAAAAGGTATTTCTTGCCCAGATGCTGCGTGAGATGCGCAAGACCGTACCCGAAAGCAGCCTCTTCGGTCGTTCATCCCAGACCGAACATTTCGTGGATATGTTGGATGATGTTTATGCCGGAAAGCTGGCGGAATCAGGGCAGTTTGGTGTGGCGCAGGCCATTAAGACCCAATTGGAAGCCCGGGAAGCCTTTACGCTTGATAAAGGCACCATTACAGAGCAGGCCCGAAAATTAAATGGTGACGGTCTCTCCCTTTTTCAGAAGCTGACACCGCTGGCGCTGCCGGACAAGGATAGCGGTATGACCGTACAGAAAAAAGAGGATGCGGGTATTAAGCTCTTTCAAGAGCAAGGCTTAGCATTGCACCCGAAAAATATAAATTTTGAAGGATAAGTTAAGAAAACGCGACGCAGGTCGATAAAGGTTCTGGAGTAATCAGATGAATGTTATCAATCAAATAAGCGGTATCAATGCACTACTGGATAGTGCCACGGGATTTGTGCGTGAACTCAAGCAGCCCAAATTATCATCAGAAGACTTCGCAGATATTCTCCAAAAGCAGATGCAAAATGCACCCGCACAGCGATTGAACGCCCTACAGGAGCAGGTGGTTGCCAAGAGTAATCGCTTTATGGAGCGCATGGATTTTGACGGCGACGGGAAATTATCCATGGAAGAGTCCGGTATGCACGAGGCCCAGTTTAGCCACCTGGACCAGAATAAAGATGGGCAGCTGACCGTGGATGAGCTTCGCGCTCCGGCCATGAAGTGGCTTGGAGACCAATCCACCACCCAAAACGATGGGATCAAATAAATGAGTCAGGCACTCGATACCTTATGCCAGGTCTTTGATGACCAGTTAGAGCGGCAGGAATGTATGCTCGCAGTCTGTACTGCCCAGGGTGATGCAGCGCGCGTTCATGACATAGAGGAATTGGACGCGCGATCGGAAGCGATGCAGACCCTGATTCAGGAAACGGTGGATGGTGAGCAACATCGGTTGAACTTGATTGCACAGGTGGTGGCGGAGCTTGAATTAGAGGTCGAAGATCAGACCCTGACCGGATTGATTGCTGCGGTAGCCGATCCCTGGAAAGGGCGTATGGCAGAGTTTCAGTTGCGTATCCGTACCGTGCTGCTTCGTACTCAGATGGTGGTTCGTGAAAACCATCGCATGATGCAGCGTTCGTTACGTGTGGTGGACCGGGCCATGGGTGCCCTGCTGGAAAACGGGCCCGCTATGAGACCCAACTATGCTGCCAATGGTACAGAACACGCACGGGATCATTTTCCAGCGTCCATGATTGATCAGCGCGGATAACCACGGAAGGTTAAAATGCTATGGCTGCAGTTCGTGTAACACAACGACTACTGGTCGACCGTATATTAAATAATCTATCGGACCAAAGCCGGGAACTGCTCAAGTTGCAGGATCAGCTGGCGACAGGGCGCAGGGTCAATAAACCTTCAGACGATCCACTGGCCGCACGCCGTGCCCTCAATGCACAAAATGAAATCTCGGCCAACGATCAATACATCACTAATATCTCTACCATCAGCCCCGGTCTTCTGGAGAGCGAAACGACAAGCTTGTCCGTGGTGGATATGTTGCAGCGCGCACGTGAATTGACCTTGCAAGGGGCCAATGGGACGAACGCTCAGGAGCAACTGGACCAAATCGCTATCGAGGTCAATCAGCTACTGGAAGGGGTATTGAACCAGGGCAATCAAATCACGAATGACCGCTATATCTTTGGCGGGACCCGTACCTCGAACCCGCCCTTTGTGGCGACACGCGATGCTAGCGGTGAAATAACAAGCGTAGCCTACGAAGGAAACGACGAGGATATCCTCATCGAAATTTCGGAAGGGGTTCAGGTGGTTAGCAATGCAACGGGTGAATCGGTCTTCCAGTCCACCTCCGCGAGCACAGTGGATATATTCCAGATGCTTATTGACGTGCGTGATAATCTGCGTGCAGGTGACAGCAATGGCTTACAGACCCGACTGGAAGAGCTGACCATGGCTCAGGATCAGTTGTTGCTGGCGGTGTCCCGGCTGGGCGCGACCCAGAACCGTATCAATCGGGTTGAAGATAATCTCTCCATTGTAAACGTCCAGTTACAGGAAGTGTTGTCGGATAATGTGGATGCGGACTTTGCCGAAGTAACCCTGAATCTCAATGCACAATTTAATGCTTATCAGGCCGCGTTGAATGCAGGCGCACGGGTGATTCAGCCCAGTCTCCTCGACTTTGTGCGGTAGGCCAGCCCAGCCTTAGAGGAAGCACTGCCCATCACCGCGATAGGTGTTTACCTCATCGACCACTTTACCTTTGGACACCAGTAGCAGCGTCTTGAATCGTTCACAGAGTTCACCCGCTTTACTGTGGCGGAAAAACACGGGATCACCAATACCAAGTTGCTCTGGCCCGGTATATTCGATAGGGGTCTGCACTTCCCCGGCACCTTCCATTTTAAGCAGTGCAGCACCTTCCGGCAGGAAGGGCGTCGGGATTCGATCCCAACCGGGAGCACCTGACGCGATGTAACCACCACCATGACAGGTGAACGTGTTCTCCAGTGGACGTCGTACTATCTCCAGCGCAAAACCCGCTGCGGGCTTGTGCTTGAACTGATCATAATGGTCAAAGAGCGTGGGGGAGTAGAAGCCGGAACCAGCGGTGACTTCGGTGACCACCGCTTCTTCGATGGTACTCTCGATGCTGCCTGTCCCACCGCCATTTACAAAGGCAAGTTCTGCTCCAGCATTATTCAGCGCTTCAACGACCGCAGCACGCCGTTTACGTAATTCAGGGATGGAACGCTTTTTCATGAATCGGATGATCGCCCCTTCGATTGCCTTTCCTGGCGCACGATCCTGAACTCCAGCAATCTGAGCCTCATAGCCCATTACGCCCCGGAGCTTTACATGAGGACATTGCTCTATCGCTTTCCATAGCGTTAAGGCATGGTCCGGGGTGGTGATGCCTGAACGACGTACCCCAAAATGCACCCCTGGAAAATCACTGGACATATCCACATCAATACAGACCGGAATGACGACCTCAGCTTGCGCAGCGATGGCTTCCAGGTGGTGAATGTGCTCCACCGCATCAATCATGAGCGTGATAGTGGTTCCAGATGCCAGGGAGTAACACAACCCCGAAGGTTCCACTTCACTGAATACAGGGTAGGCTACGAGTATGTGGTCCAGACCATGGGAAGCCAGGTAGACGGCTTCGCGGACGCTGAACGCCATGATGCTGTGGAATTGATTGCTGTGGGCCTGAATACGCTGAATGAGACTGACGCACCGGACAGACTTGGAAGCAACACAGATGGGCATCTTCCCCGCCCGCTTGTGAATTGCTTTTATATTGGCATCGAAAGCATCGAGGTCCACAAAGGCAAAGGGTTTCATCCGCCCTTCAAAAGTACTTTTATAATAGGCATAATCCTGTCCCAAAATGCAGCCTCCCTGTTTGTGCTGCACCTATGGTACTGGAAGACGGGGATGAAGTGAAATTTTAAAAAAATACGACCCTATGCGTAGTGCTTCGCGAGGGCCCGGTCCATATCGCTTTCGGTGACGACCACAAACTCCACCTGCTTCCCTGTAGCGCGTTCAATGTCTTCGATAGCTACCAGGTCCATAGGGTTGGACATGGCCACATGCACCCGGTCTTCTTCCGTTTTGAAAGGAATGCACCGATGCTGCTGTGCCAGGCGACCGTTCAACAGGACCGTAGCATCAGATTCGATACTGAGCTTGTCTATGCGTTGATAAGGCACCTTACATTGAAGGGCCAGGGACTGGGCCACGGCGACATCACTGGCATAGCCCTTGTCGATCAGTATGGCACCCAAATGCTGCTGCGGGTTACTGCGCTGTTCCGCTATGGCTTCTTCAAGATTTTCCTCGCTAATCACGTCCGCCACGATGAGTATCTCACCAATGGAACGTTTACTGCCTTTACCCAGCGCCTTGGCTGCACCCTGTATACGCGCTATTAGTTCGGCATCATCACTGGAGCTTGGCGCGCCACTGCTTGCGCCGGGCTGGCTCTGCATTGCATTGAGCGTCTCCCGCATCTCCTCCGCATCTTTCAGCGCATCCGCCAACTGAATTGCCAGGGTCGATTGCTTGTGTTGCGCACGCTCTTCCTTCAGGGTCGCTTCCATAGCGCGATGGCTTTCCTCAGCAGCGGCACGGGCTGCTTGCGCGCCAGCCAGATCTTCCTCCAGTTGCGCAACGACTTCCGGGCTGGGCAGGGTATTCCGTTCCGTTTGAAGGGTCTTCAAAGCCTCGCCTTTTTCAGCAAGTTCCCTTTCCAGCTTGGCAATCGCTTCTGAATGGGCAGTATCCTGCTGCTGTTGCTTCTCCAAATTCGCCTTCAAGACAGCATGCTCTTCTTCCAGCGTGCTGTGTTCCGTACGCAGAATATCAATAGTCTTTTGCAGTGGCCCAATTTCACCCTCTTTTGCGACCAATGCTGCTTCCGCATCCTCCAGCTTCGGACGCGTTTTGTCCAGCTCTGTTCTCAGGGCTTCTAGATCATTACTTGCGTCCGCAGATTCACGTGCTTGCTGCTCGGCCTGTGTCACATCTTCCTTGAGCTTCAGGATCGTTGCTTCCAATTCCTGGATCTGGGCCGTTGCGGTGGCATCCTCTTCCCCGGAATCT
>CALAXS010000447.1 GCA_937895305.1 uncultured bacterium | reverse complement strand
TAGGTTGTAACGAGGAAGAACGGGCGTCACCGCCGGAAACCCGCCAAGTGCTTTTGGAAACCACACGTTGAGACTATCGTGGAAACCCTTTGATAAGCTTTCTCGGAAATCCAATTCTCGCCACCAAAAAAGCAACTTGCTGCATTTCAACGCTACGTGCTCGAACGGCAGATGTCCAAAGAGGGGCGGTTCTACCGCGTACATTTCAAGACCGGGGAGCGAATCGACCTTGTACCACCAGAAGGGATAGCTACCGGATTAAAGATTCTAAAAGGCTCCGTTAAGGAGGTATTTCCTGACCTCGGTTCATTGTGGGACGAATTTCAGGGAAAAACGAGAAGTAAGTGGCACCATCCCTTTGCTCTAGTATCCTTTTATATTGCATAGTATAGATACACAATTGTAGTGTTAGTTGCGAGGCTTCTTCATTGGCCCCACACGCACCGGGGAGTGAGCAATGAACGATACTTTAATAAATCGGAGTAGTTGAATCATGAATGCTCTAATTGAATTGAAATGC
Organism: uncultured bacterium; assembly: GCA_937895305.1. GTDB lineage: Bacteria > Hydrogenedentota > Hydrogenedentia > Hydrogenedentales > JAEUWI01 > CALAXS01. The sequence continues at coordinate 1,204 of CALAXS010000447.1, read as the reverse complement.
CCACACTGTGAACACCAACTGAGTATTGCTCCGAAGTACGCAGGAAAGCGTGGACGATGCAAGCATTGCCGTGGGGAAATCTTTGTTCCCGTGATTCAACCCACATCCTCGCTCGGCTTCAATTCAGAGCGGGAGTCTGTAGAAGAACCGTCACAACGTACTGCGTCCCCGACACTACCACAGCATGAGGCTCAACAGCCTCAGAAATTAAAGATGTGGCATGTTCTCCTTGTGGCTGTCGCAGTGTTACTTCTGATCATTGGTGCATTGCAGGACCCCCCAAGCACTGGCCACGAGGTATCCAAGGCATCGGCACCATTGCCAACCCACAAGGTATCGACATCACTACCAGCCTACAAAGTCATCCAGAGTGAAGACTACCTCGACTACAAAATCAGTCTAGATGTAAGAATCACGGAACCGGACATAAACCTCCCTGGGCCGGAAAAACTAGCAAGGCTCTCAAAGAAGTTGTATGCCGACTATGGTGGAAAGAAATACGAACGCATGTTCATTGGCTATTACCTTCCAGGTATGGAGGTGGGCGATTCTTATTGGGCGACCGGACACCACAATCCAGACCTTGAAGTTAGGATTAATGGCATTTCCCCAGAGCTTGCCATGAAAGCACGACAAAGTCGTGCCAAACTTAAGCCCGGGGAAAAACTCATGTCCCGGAGTTTATTTAAAAATTTGGCCTTTCCCAGTATCTTCACCATAGTACAGAAAGGAAATGACTACATTCTTAGAAGAGAGTTCGAGGGGGGTGATGTAAGCGAGTATTTCCTTGATGTGCGGAATATAAACGGACGTACCTGCTATTTCAAGAGGGGTAGTACCACCAGCGAGTACTACGTTATTGGTGCTCATGGGAACCTCGAGATTTGGGATATCGAAGAAGGGTTAGGTGCCACAGGCGAAATCATTGGGGAGGCAAAGGGAATCCAAAGAGTGAGGCTTGAACTCAAGCAAGTCTCACTGGTTCAGGATATGTCCTATTCGGATGTGTGCGAGATAATCGGGCGGGAAGGAACCAAACTCGGTGCCCTCACTGGTCCTGATGGCTCTCAGAAAACGAAGTACAACTGGAGCAATGAGGAAGGAAGCCTTACAGCAAGCTTCCAAGACAATACTCTGAAGAAGTGGGATTACGATTAGCGCGAAATTCTGATGGTCGAGGAGGAACCAATGCAGGCAGAGATGT
>CALAXS010000446.1 GCA_937895305.1 uncultured bacterium | reverse complement strand
AATCAACCCGACTAAAAAAAATTTAACTTGAAACTTGGTAAGAGTTGTGATATTAAGGACTTGCTAAGGAGGCTCCTGGGCCGTATAATGCTGATGGATTTATTGACAGTCAAGCGTTCCTGGTTCTATTAAAATGTCCAGGTTCTTATGAGAAGGAGGGAACATCCCCGTGACCATGACCAAGCGCGAGCTCGTTATTCGTGTGGCTAACAAGTTAGGCATGACACAGAGTGACGTCTCAAAGATCATTGAAGGAACCTTCGAGACCATATCGCAGTCATTGGCGGAAGGGCATCGATGGGAATTACGTGACTTTGGTGTCTTCGAGGTCAAGACGCGAGCATCCCGTATCGGGCGTAATCCACGAACTGGCGATCAGGTACCCGTACCTGAACGGCGTGTGGTTACTTTCCGACCCGGAAAAAAGATGAAGGAGATGGTCGCCACGACGGAACCGACTCCTGACACGCCCCCCCCGGAGCTGAGTGCTGGTGAAGTTACAGGTGAATTGCCACCCAGCGATCCACTTCCACCCAGTATGTAAGTCTGTAAACCGTGTTTTTTTCTGCCCTGTGGCGCATGGCAGCCTCGTGCTGTGTGTGTACTGCGGGGTAATCGTATTTATACCCTGATTAAGCGAGTGGAGTGTGTAGTCCCATGCCCTTAACTCTTGCTGCAGATACCAGCACCCCGGTCAATTCGGTGGCTTTGTGCCAGGATGATCAGGTCCTGGCAGCAACGCAGGTCCAATGTGACCGCCTCCATTCAGAACGCCTCATCGATACTGTGGACTGGGTTTTGAACCAGGCCCGGCACACACTGAATGATGTAGAACTCTTTACCATTGCTACGGGCCCCGGTTCCTTTACCGGGTTACGTATTGGCGCAGCGACCTGGAAGGGGCTGGCCTTTGCCATCCGACGACCGCTGGTCGCTGTACCCACGCTGGATGCGCTGGCCCGATTGGCCCCCACCACCGATGGCCTGGTGGTTCCTGTGCTGGATGCCAAAATGAAAGAAGTCTTCGCGGCGGTGTATGAATTTCGTAATGGCGAGCGCAATAAAATTCTACCTGATCAGGTTTCTTCCATGGACGCACTGCTGGATGTGATTACGGATGCCCCTTACTTTTTAGGGGATGGTGTTGCACCGTATAAGGATGCAATTCTGGAACGATTCCCCAAGGCCCGCCTGGCACCTCCCTGCTTGAACCTGCCCCAGGCAGTAGCGGTCGCTTATGAGGGACAGCAACTTTTTTTGCAAGGTGCCGAGACAGACCCAGGCCTGCTCGCCCCGGTCTATCTGCGGAAATCTCAGGCGGAGCTTCATCACGAGACCAAGACGCAGGCCACGCCATGACCATTCACGAGGTGCTGGAACTCCAATTCACTCCTATTGCACCTGAACATATACAGACGCTGGAACCCATAGAAGCGGAATCGTACCCGGATCCCTGGAGTGCCGGTATGTTCCAGCAGGAAACCGAAAACGCCATGTCGCGCTTCTACATTGCCATCAGCGATCAGCATGTGGTTGGTTATGGGGGGTTTTGGCTTCTTATGGATGAAGCGCATATCACCAAAATTACTGTGGCCCAGAGCTACCGCAAGCAAGGTCTGGGAACCCGTATCATGGACTACCTAATCGAGCAGGCTGAACAGGCCGGGGCAAAGACCATGCGTCTTGAGGTACGGCAAAGCAATACTATAGCGCAGGCCATATATGCCCGACTGGATTTCAAGGTCGTCGGTATACGTAAAGGCTACTACGCTCGTAGTCGCGAAGATGCCGTAGTCATGGTAAAATACATCACAGACTAAAGTTGCACCAGCAACAGTCTTGGCTTAGGATCAGGAAAGTGCGTATTAGCGTTCATAACCAGCCACGTGGTTCGTTCGGGGTTTTGTTCAGGTGCCAAAGCAAGAAATGTCCAATGCGATTTCCGGGATTCCCCTTGGGGGATTCGGAACCGGGTATATACGCTTGGGTTCCGATGCCATTTATCGTAATGTGACCATTAACAACAACCGTTCAACCTACACCCGCATCCCCATAGCAGAGCATACCTATATGGCGGTTCGCTGTAGTCACCAGGATACCAGCGTTTCCCGTCTTCTGCGTCCGGAGCATGCTGATCTGACCCATACCTGCCCACATGCTGCACAGGCGATAGATAAAGATACCATGTACTGGCGGGGTACTTATCCGCGATCCAGTTTTTCCTACAAGGAAAAATCTTTCCCGGTCGAAATGGTCTGGAGTAATTGTGCGCCTATCATCCCTTTCGATGAAGAGACTTCTTCCATGCCGGTTATTCTGCAGGGCATTCGGATAACCAACACAAGCACGAAGACTCAAAATGTATCCATACTCATCAATTGGGATAACTTGTCTGGCATTACGGCAAAGACGCATCCTGGTTTTGCCCCGGTGAGTGGTGCACTGATTGAGATGCCCAAAGTCAATGTGCCCATCCCTGAAGACAATTACAATCCGGACGAACCCACCGAGCCAAACTCAAATGAAACGGACCGCTTTAATGCGCTCATATTTGGCCCCCATGAACAGGGGGACAATGACGCTTTCGGACAGCATTGTCTGGCTATGCGCATTCAAAAAGGTGTGCGCATTTCTGTAGCGCCCTGGGATTATAATGACCCGGAACAGGAAGAGCACTTCTGGACTACATTTAAGGAAAAGGGTCATTTAGATGAGCTCGCTCCACAGGCCAGTGCGCCTTCTGCTGGTGCGATTTGTGCAAGCCTGACCATGGCCCCCGGTGAGAAGCGTAATTTGCGGGTAGCCTTTTCCTGGTATACACCGCGTATTACGACTGGCAAAAAAGAATCCAGTC
>CALAXS010000445.1 GCA_937895305.1 uncultured bacterium | reverse complement strand
CCATTTCCGGTTACCCGCAGACTCGTGCAAGTTGGGGAGGCATCCCCGGGTAAACTATGGTATACCTCTGCCCCTGGATTAGATAAGCCATTACGGTATCGATTCAGGGTAGCGCGGAGCAGTGAATTGAATCGTATGTATTTTTTCCCATGTCGAGCGGAAATTGCCCGTTGGTAATATATTCTTGACAAATGCGCGAAAAAAGTATATCTTTACGCCAGATGGTTTACAAGAGACGGATCATCGTGCGGGTTGTGTTGTGCAGTTTACTGCCACACGTAAGGCGGGTTAACCACCGTCAGCGCAAGAGGGCATCACGGTTTGTACAGGGGTTTATGTCTGGGCGGACATAGGCAAGTAGTAGCGGAACCGAATTTAAACGCCGTGTTTGTATACGGTTAAGAGGTATCGCACCGTGAACTTTTTGCGTCAATTATGGAATGGCATCCGGGAAGCCTGGCAAAAGCTGACCTTGAGTGCCCGGGTAAATATTTCTGCGTTCGCAGTGGCCAGTCTTGTCCTCATCCTCTTTGTGGCCTATACGGGATCACGCACCTCCTATCGTGTGGTGGGCAGTGACTTCTCCCCCGCTGATCTCGCCTTGGCGGAATCAACCCTGGCGGATGCAGGCGTTTCCTACCAGATTTCTGATTCTGGGATGGATTTGATGGTCACGGAAGGGACGCTGGTTCGTGCACGGGCCCTTCTCCATTCGGTCAACATAACATCCCAGCGCAAAAATGATCCGGGTTTCGAGATGTTTGATAATCTGGGCATCATGACGGACCGGACACTGCTGGGAATCAACAAGGAACGGGCCATTCAGGGTCGCATTCAGGAGATGCTGAACACCTTTACATTCGTAGACTATAGCCTGGTCACCATTACACGCGCGGAGCAAAAAACCTTTGCCCGCGAGCAGCGCCCTTCAACAGCATCGGTCGTATTAGCCTTGAACCAATCTTCAGGGCAATTATCCAAAGGCACCATTCAGGCCATCGTAAATACGGTAGCCAATGCCGGGGACATCCACCTGAACAAGAACAATATCGTCATTTCGGATACAGAGGGCAATACACTGCATAAGCCGAAGAGCGAGGGTTTTGCTTCGGATGCAAATGACATGCTGGAATTGCAGCGTGCTTATGAGGAAATTGCGGAGGGTAAGATTCGTAATTCATTACTGGCAATCGGTGGAGTACGTGCAGCGGTCACAGTAAGTGCAAAGATGAATCGCAAGGTACAAACCATAGACAAGAAGGAGATGGGTGAAGGGGTGGC
>CALAXS010000444.1 GCA_937895305.1 uncultured bacterium | reverse complement strand
ACACAGCTACGAGCAGTACTACCAGGCGATCCGTCGCTGCTGGAGGTTCGGGCAAAAGCGCCCCGTTGACGTCCATATTATCCGGGCCGAGACAGAAGAAGAAGTGATCGCCAACTACAAGCGCAAAGAGATCCAGTTCTCCGAGATGCGCCAGAAGATGGTTGAGCACACCCGCCACTCACTTGAGGGGGCGCGGTGGGTTGAATATTCACCTATAAACGGAATGGAGATACCATCGTGGCTCAGGTAATCGAACAGGAAATCACAGAAGAATACGCGATCTATCGCGGAGACTGCGTTGACGTCATCAAAGGCATCCCGAGCGATTCAATCCACTACTCCATTTTCAGCCCGCCGTTCGCTAGCCTGTACACCTACAGCGCCAGCCCACGGGATATGGGCAACTGCTCGAGCCATGACGACTTCGCGGAGCACTTCAAGCACCTTATCCCGGAACTTTTCCGCGTGATTAAACCGGGCCGTCTCGTCTCGTTTCATTGCATGTTGCTGCCAACGACGAAGACCCGAGACGGGTTCATTGGGATCACGGACTTTCGAGGCCAATTAATCAAGGCTTTCCAGGACGCCGGATTCTACTTCCACTCGGAGGTTGTGATCTGGAAGGATCCGGTCACGGCCATGCAGCGCACCAAGGCCCTGGGCCTGCTCCACAAGCAGATCAAAAAAGACAGCTGCATGAGCCGACAAGGTATCCCTGATTACCTCGTGACCATGCGCAAGCCTGGAGACAACGACGAGCCTGTCGCTGGACGCCTGACCGAGTTCGTCGGTGAAGGATACCCCGAGCACGGCAAGGAATCAGACAGCCGCAGCATTGAAATTTGGCAGCGGTATGCCAGCCCGGTGTGGTCTGACATTAACCCAAACGAAACGCTCCAGCACCGAAGCGCCCGCGAGCACAATGACGAGCGCCATATCTGCCCGCTCCAGCTCCAGGTTATTCACAGGGGGCTGCAGTTGTGGACGAACCCAGGGGATACTGTTCTGAGCCCGTTCATGGGAATCGGAAGCGAAGGGTATGAATCGCTAAGGGCAGACCGTCGTTTTGTCGGCATCGAATTGAAAGCCAGTTATTTTGAGCAGGCGCGGTTAAATCTCAGGAGCGCAAACCACGAGACCATGCCCCTTTTTGCAGGACTGGACCAATGACCCGGGATGACGCCATCGCCATCGTGTGCGCCGAGATAGACCGCGCCACGGTGACGTGGAAGGGCTGGCCGTCTGACCCTGTCCATGCAGCTGGTGTGGTGGCGGAAGAGGGTGGTGAGTTGCTCAAGGCCGCGATGGATTACACGTACACATGGGGCGACAAGGACCACATGCTAA
>CALAXS010000443.1 GCA_937895305.1 uncultured bacterium | reverse complement strand
TGGATGTCATCGACTTAAGTGCCAATGAAAACGCCATTGTAGAGCCCCTCGATGCCCATGGAAAGAGTACAGGTGAGGTAGAAAATCTACCGACCAAAACGGAAGGTACGAACCCGGAGCAACACATCGCGCAAATTGGTGCTGCACAGGGCGAAAACGCCATTAAAAATACCGAGATTCAGATTGCGACCATGGAGGGTGGTGGATTTCACTTGACCGGCAGTCTTGATCTTGATGCAACACTTGTTTATATGGACAATGCCTGGGTGCTGGAGGGTAGCGTTACTTTCCCCAGTACCGGTTTTGACGTTGGTGTGATTTATGCACTCCCGTTGAAAACCATACGTTTCGGGCCAACTAAAGCAGAAAAAATTACAGATGATCTGGACATGGCCATGCTGAATATACCCATTCAATGGCCGGACCCTACCCTGGAAACTGCTCCCAATAAAACGCCGACTCCCATAGCGGGACGTTTTTCATTCGCGCCAGAATTATCCTTTACTGCAACCTTTATTACAGAAATAGCGCCGCCCATCGCTTTGGAGCCCCTAGGTTCATGACTGATCTCAGCCCCCAGGCCCCCCTTCCTCAAATGAACTTGAAAGATATGTGCAAGCGTTTTAACATTCGCTTCAAAAAATCGCTCGGCCAAAACCTGCTACTCGACGACAATATAAACCGCATCATGGTCGATGCCGCACGGCTTTCAAAAGAGGATTATGTCATTGAAGTCGGCGCAGGTCTTGGTGCACTAACCCGTCGCATCTGCCAGAACGCAGGACAGGTGCTTTCTATTGAGATTGATGCGACATTCATGCCTTGTCTCGAAGAACAATTCGGTACGATGGACCACGTAAAACTATTTCGTGGTGATGTGTTGAACCATTCACTTGGAAAATTAATCGACGAATATATTCCCGGTGGCGAAACGTACAAGCTCATTTCAAACCTTCCCTATTACATCACAACGCCCATACTTTTTCATTTCCTCGAATCGCCCCTCCACTTTGAGCGTCTGGTCACGATGATGCAGGATGAGGTGGGGCAACGCCTTGTAGCGCCAGTGGGCGCGGAAAACTACGGCATTCTCTCCATCGCCGCCAGGCTCTATGCTGATGTAGATGTGGTACACAAGGTGCCTGCATCCTGCTTTGTGCCCAAACCCAAGGTAGACAGTTGCATTGTCCGGTTCCGGTGTAAAAAAGAGTTGACCCATGACATCGAACCTAAGTTTATGATGAAAGTTGTCCGGGCAGCCTTTGCGCAACGCAGAAAAACACTCCGCAATTCACTCACCAAATCCGGTGCCTTCGGTGTGCCCAAGGATATCGTGCTGGAAGCACTCGCTGCAGCAGGTATTAATGACGGACGAAGACCACAATCCCTGGACCTGGACGACTTTGCCTTACTCGCCAAAGAAATGAAATCTCGTATATAATGGATTTGCGCGCTTAATCATCCGAAGTAGAGGTAAGGCAGTGAACCAGGACCAGCCCCCCGAACAGCAAAGCACCACCCAGGCATTTATAGAACAAGTGCTTAACAGTCTGGCCAGTGGTGTGCTTATCCTGGACGGTAAAGGCACTATTGTGGTGGCCAACACAGCGGCATCCCAAATCCTTATGGTCGCGCCGGAACACTTTACCGGGGGGATCCCCTGGAATGCAGTAACCCAACTTCAGTTCTTTTCCGATATATTGGATGAAGTTCAGACCCATGGCAAGGCCGTGAGTCGTCGTGAAATTGAGGTCCCTCATATCGAGGGAGGGCGTGTCATCGGGGTTACCGCTTCCCCGGTGCAAAGTCAGGACAAAGGCATGATCCTGCTTTTCACCGACCTGACCCAAATTCGTGAACTCGAACGCAAGGCCAAGCTCAATACTCAACTTGCGCAAATTGGCGAACTCACAGCGGGTGTAGTCCATGAAGTCCGCAACCCCCTTAGCGTTATCAGTGGTATGTCTGAATTACTCATGCGGCGTCTGGACGATGAATCTGTTCAACACAATCAGGCCTATCTTATTCATCAGGAAGCGGCACAACTCGAAAAACTGATCGCTCAATTTCTTTCCTTTGCCAAACCCTTTGAAGTTGAAAAACAGCGGGCAAATCCACAGGACATCGTTGAACGCGCTTTACGCCTTTGTGAACGTGCAGCAGAACAGAAATCCGTGCGCCTTGGGTGGAATCAGAAACAGGATAAATTCCCCTATCTGCCCTGCGATACCAAGAAAGTCGCCCAGGCCCTTTCCAATATTTTGCACAATGCCATCGAAGTTGTCGATGATGGGGGGCTAGTTGAACTCAGCATTGGCCAGAAAGAAAACTTTTTCTGTTTCCGTGTAGAAGATAATGGTCCGGGAATTGAAATTAACAAGGGGGAAAGCCTGTTCAGCCCCTTCCTTAGTAAACGACAGGGTGGCACGGGCCTTGGGCTTTCTATTGTTCACCGACTTATCACAGCCCATGGCGGGAATGTAACCTATGGTAACGTGGAGACGGGCGGTGCCTGGTTTTCTATCCAGCTCCCTATAAATGATGAAGAGGCATAATCGATGAATATTTATGACATCAGACGCACGTATTTTTACAGGTTCTGCATGGCTGCTTTGTGTGTATTGCTATTCGCCGGGTGCGTCCAGAATCCCCCTTGTGATGACACCAAGGTCATGGGCGGGGCACATGGTGACACGAAACAGCTAACAGGCAATACCGAGTGTGGCTCCTGTGACTGTTCCTTTGAAGTGGTTCAGGAATTCCCCCATGACGGGACGGCTTTTACACAGGGACTACTTTTTGCAGAGGGTGTTTTTTTTGAAGGAACTGGGCTCTATGGGCAATCTTCATTACGCATTGTTACCATAGATACAGGTGTTCCCCAGTTAACGGTACCGCTTGATGACAGTCTCTTCGGCGAGGGTATTGCCCTGGTGAACAATGAGATTATCCAGCTGACCTGGAAAGCTGAAACGGCCCTGCGCTATGAGAAATCTGCCTTGACCGGGACAGGACAATCTAATTACACGGGTGAGGGGTGGGGGCTTTGCTATGACGGTGTATCGCTAATCATGAGTGATGGCAGTGACCAGATCAGCTTCAGAAATCCCCAGACTTTCGCGGTTGAACGTAGCATCACCGTCATGGATCTCAATGGCGCGGTGAGTCGTCTTAATGAGCTGGAGTATATAAACGGTCAAATCTTTGCCAATGTATGGATGTCGGATCGTATTGTGCGTATCGATCCGCTGACCGGGGAAGTGGTGGGAAATATCGA
>CALAXS010000442.1 GCA_937895305.1 uncultured bacterium | reverse complement strand
ATTACCCTTTGCAGAGCATAACAGTATGTTACTGCGCCGGGGGAACAGCCTTCTCCTCTTATCTCTTGGCCCTGACGACCATACAGTTACTGAGACAACTCCAATCCCTCAGTGAATCCATGGATTTCAGTGGCAGAGCCCCGGAAGTATGCATTCCCACGCAGAGCATGGGAACGAGTAAAATCGCGCTCGGCTCCGAAGCCGACGGTGCACCCGGTATGACCTTCTACTCCACCGAAGGCACCGCCCTCTCCTGCGGCAATGACTTCGCCCCTCCCGTCATTGCGAGGAGGCTCCGCCGACGCGGCAATCTCTTGGCCCTGACGACCATACAGTTGCTGCGACATCTCCAATCCCACAGTGAATCCACGGATTTCCGGGGCAGAGCCCCGGTGTATGCATTCCCAAGCAGAGCTTGGGAACGAGAGGTGTCTCATTCCAATCTTTCCCGCGGTGGCAGTTATTCTCCGCCCCTCTGCGTCCTCAGCGCCTCTGCGTTAAGTCCCCACCGCTTACGGCAACACTTCACCAGCCCCATGCCCCAGGCACCCGTGATACCGCAGTAGCACCCGCAGCAATCCCCCAAACCCGGTCATCAAGCCACTCCCTGCACCCGCACCCTGCACCGCATCCAATTCATTGCCCCAGCCCTGCGCGCGCACCACCTCCATCAACAGCCCTGCATCCTCCGCCATGGCAACCCGAAAACGCTCTGGAAAAGCCATCCCCATAGCCGCCTGCCCGTCCAGATACGCGTCCAGCCGACTCGCCACGCCATGACACAAGCACAACTCACTGTTATTCCCCATCAACACCCCGTCCATGGCCTGCTCCAGCAGCACTTCATCTTCCTTACGGCCCAACACACGATATGCCCGCGCCAATACTTTCACCACCCCCGGCGTTCCATGACACCACCCGTTCCAGACCGTATCATCCCGCTCATCCGGCGGCCACCACAGCCCGGCCCCATCCCCGCAATGCCGCGCACTATGCGCCAGCATGGCTAGTCCCCGCATTGATCCACTGCGCAACGCCTCATCCCCTGACATCTCAAAGGCACGCAACATGGTATGCACAATCCCGCTCACGCCATGACCAAAGCCATAGCCCCGCATCCCCGACAAACTGCCATAAGGCCCCTCGCGCCAAAACCATAACCACCCATCAGGGTGCACCTCGGCACGATGCAAAAGATCATGCGCCGCGTGCAAGCCCCAATACCGATAACAATCATCGCCCGTCAGCCCGTGGGCCGTTACACACGCTGCCAAAAAACCACCCGTGCCCTGGCAAATATCCGGCGATGGATGGGCCGCGCGACTTAACTGCCCCAGCAATATACGCCCACGATGCTCCACCATGTCATCACCCAGTGCCCGACCCAACCCCACCAGAGCCACCGCCATACCCGAGGCCCCAAAATACAATCCGGGAATCTGATACACCTGACGCGCACTATCATCCAGGCCCACCAGCACCCGGTCTAAAGACGTGTAGGGAATACAATCCAGTAAGCCATCCTCACTCCACTCCAGGCCTTGCAAGATCAGCCCCGACAATCCTGAATAGACATTAAACCGATCCGGATCCGCAGGCGACAGCTCCCAATCCACCGAAAACCACGCTCGTAAATACGCTTCAAAACAATGCTGCAAATACACATCGTCCGGCTCCTCCTCCTGCACCACATCCGCAGGCGTCGCCACTGACAATGCTGCTATAGGTACACCTTCACCCCCCATGCGTCGCAATTGCGACAAAGCAAACAAATCGTCCTCCAGCATCGGCTCAGCCCAACGCCCCCGCTTCTCATCATAGAAACCCAGGGTGCCCCTTCGATAGGGCGGGGTCTCCTCCCCAACCCGATGTGCCAATTCCAAATCCAGAAAACATATACCACTATCCTCGCGCACCAGTATATTTCCCGGTGATAAATCCCGAACGATTATCCCCCTGTCATGGAGCTGTTCCAATGCCAACATTGCCTTGTCTAAAACATCATTCAACCTGGACTGTCCGGCTACACTCCGCCCATCCGCAGCCGACCACAACTCCCAAAACGTATCCCCCTCCACAAAGGGCCGCACCAACGCCAAATCACCCGTCTCCGACTCCTCCAGATGACCCGCCTCGGGCACACAATCCAACGCCGATAATTCCGACAGCAATCCATGCTCACGCCGTAACGCCCAAACCCCATCACGACCGTGCTTATCCAAATGGGCACCCACACGCGCCGTCTTGATCAGCAACGGCACCCGTCCCGCCCCCTTCAATGCCACCCCCACAAACGTCGCCCCCTTTGCTGAAATCTGCAAGACCCGCACCAGCAAATAACGCTCTCGCAAAAAGCCAGCGTGATCCGGCATATCCTGCCGTGGAAAATGATTGCACAACGGCGGAACAACGCCCCCGCCATCCGTCACATCCACCACATCCCCCAACGCAGGATGACGCAACAACCGCTTTTTCTGCCCCATTAAATCCACACCATAGCGACCATCAAAGGGACCGAAACGATAGGAAACCGGGACACCCGCCTCAAACACAAAATCACTCACAGGCACGGGTCCTGTAAAGCCTTTCAATACCCCTGCCAATAAACCGGCAACACGAGCACCCTCAGCCTCATCCCTAAAATATACCGTCACCAGCTTCCCCACCTGCATCAATCCGTAACGCCCCTCATTCAATTCCTCCAACGCCTCCAGACTCCCAATCACCTTATAGGCACACGCCTCCTCCTCCAACACTGGAACCACCAAATCCATAATCGCCAAAAAATTACCCGGCCCACCACTCACATGCACCTTCCACCCCGACTTCTGCTCCCCATCCAGCCGCTCCAGCCCACACCGAATCCACAAACCCGACAGGGTACCCGTCACTCCGAGACCCGACAGCACCCCCCCCACATCCTCACCCAAGCCAGACCCACTACCCATAATCAACATCCCTTTCCAACCGCGCAAAAAAAAACCGACTCAACGCAACCGTCAAGTCGGAGAATTCAATACAACATACTGCAAGCTTAGCTGGTCTTGGCGCAAGACACTCCACAGGTAAACCAACACGCCTTGCTCGTATATGGAACACCCAGGCCAATCAACTGCGCATCACTACGCGCAACAATCGCCCCGGCTTCCTCTGGGTGTAAATTGGGATACCGCCGCAAGATCTCCTCCGTCGTCGCAGAACCCTCGCCTTGCAACTCCAATTTATCCAAAAGCACATCATTTAAAAACTGAATTAAATCCCTCGACATGCTCATGCGCACATTCCTTCCGTCAACGTCCATGCTGCGCCTCTTCCTTCCTGAAAGTCGAAACGTCAGCTATTTTTTACACACAATACCCGAAAATAGCACTAAGATCAAGCCCAAGCCCCACTTAGCACAAAATTAATTCTACGACCCTGATATCGCACCATCCTCAACAACCACCTCTAAAGCTTCATCCGCCCCTGCATCATCCGCTACTTCCTCTTCTACAGGCACTTCAGGCTTGGGAAACAGCTCCGGGTGCGCCTGTTTCAGGCTGCTCAAAGCAATCTGCGCACGGTACCCGATACGCGACGAATCACCCATCCGCTCCACCTGTTTATCATAGGCCTCCTTTGCACCAGCAAGATCACCCTGCGCCTCTTTTACCCGCCCAATGCTCAACTGCTGCAACTGACCCGAAAAACTATCCGGCCAACGTTGCTCTATCTCTTCATACAAGGCCAGCGCACCTTCCAGATCACCCGAATTCTCCGCTATAAACGCCAGAGCTTCCACCGCCTGTGGTGCAAGTGGATGTCCAGTATGTTCACTCCGAAATTGTTCAAATGCAGCCGAGGCTCTCTCATACTCATGCGTCCGTATCGCTGTTTCACCCACCATGTACAATGCTTCTACATGCCATACACCACCATCATCCGCAATGGAACCCAGCGCAGCCAATCGCTCTCCATCATCCTCCAACTCCAGTGCCCGTGCATAGGCAGTACCCGCCTCCTCCATGCCCGCCTCAGCCTGCATCTGAAACACCAGGGTACCCATTATACAAGCTGCTACCACCAATGCACCTATACCAAACATCTTCGGATTCCGCTCCACGGCAGCAATCACACGCTGCATCTCACTCAACTCCGCCTCCGGCACCTCATCCAAATGCGCCCAATCCTGTTTCTTCTTACTCATGCTATTGCAAACCTTCCAATATCGTAATAAACACCTGATACGTCACAAACTACTGCAACGTAACCGACGTGATCAACCAAACTCCATTCAACTTATACAAAAACACCACCGCATTCCCCTGCATGTTCACTGGCAAATACTTATCCGACTCCGCAGGCTCACCACTCAAACCAAAAGTCTCCACCACTCGTGCCTGATCACCCTTCACCAAAATCTTCGGCAACGCCCGCGTCAAATCCACCTTATGATACGCTTTCATCAACTCACCCGCACGATCCCGTACCGCCTCATAATCCCGCCCTGCTTCATCACGATACCCGCGTGCCACATGGGCCAACACCTTGTAAATCTGACGCCGCTGAATACCCAACTGCACATCATCCATGATCATCGCTATCTGCTGCTCATCACTCACACGAGAACCCGAAATAGCCGCCATCCCTCCATCTGAAGGACAACCGCTTAACATGACGACCAACAGGCCCGCTATTACAGACAAACGATACATGCTACTCCCTGAACAAACCTACTAGCCCTCTGGCGTTAAATGTACTATCAACAAAGTTGCACGGCCTACGCCCTGGGGGCGAACCGTGACCAACAACCGATGACCCGGCTTCTGAAACGTCAACTCCGCACCATTCGCCTGGGTCACATGTTCCTGTTTCCACCCCGCTGCAGGGCACTCCTTCGCATAGAACTGGGCGATCTCATTCACACCCTCACGCAACGTATACACCATCCTGCCGATTTTCAACGTGCTCGACTCAAACACATACGTCCGTGATATATCTTCCACTGCGCCCATAGGCAAGGGCACATCATTAAAACGCTGATTCGGGGAAAGCAACAAACCCGTACCCATAGCCGCCACTTCAACACCCACACTGCTCTTCATCTCCACCGGCGCATCCGCCCCACCCTTATTTCGCAGCCCCATGGATTCGCACCCGCTCACGCCAACAAACGCTACCACTAACGTACTATATATAAAAAACTTGTTCATAATCTTTATACCTTTGTAAAAAAACCACAACCCGACAACCACCCCAAGCGAACCCATAGAATAAGACCTCAGTGCCCCATGAGTCAATGCTGTTCCAATCACGCCCCCCTACAAGCCATCCGAATGAATCTCATTCGGCGCATTACTCCCCCCCACATGCTTCTCATAATGCCCCTTGCCATTACGCACATACTTCGTAAAACCCAGCTTCCCCAGATTCTCATCACTCGTCAACTGTTTCTGTATCCGCTCATTACTCCGACCCGCTATATGAGGCGATACAAAAATTCGCTGCACAGGCTCACCCGTATCCGGATGCTCCTCCAACGGCGACTCGTTCATACCATGTATATAATCAAACACCTCCCCCTCACTACCATCTTCATTAATCACCTGATAGGTATATGTCGGCA
>CALAXS010000441.1 GCA_937895305.1 uncultured bacterium | reverse complement strand
CGCTAAAGCGTGCCGTTTGTGGTCCACTTACAATTGCAGCAGATTCTTCTCTGTCAACGACAATACTTACGGTGTAGAGCATGATAGCACCCCCAGCATCCGGATCATCAATAATTAGGTGTACACGTTGCTCTTCAAGGTCAACGATAACCTCTGAAAGGGGAATCAAATCATCCACCAGCATAATCGAGTCATCCACCGATTCCGTATTAAAACGGGGATAAAGCACAAACAGAAAGACCACCAAGCCCAACACCATGGGTAGGAGCACCATTATCCCGCCCTTGATAATCAGCCCGATGAGGGGAGATCCCTGTTTTGCTTCCTGTGCTTCTTCTTTTTGTTCTTCAGCCATTATGGGTTACCTTAAAACATCAAACTCTGCAGGAGAAATCAGCGAATCCCTTGGTCCGGGAATCGATGTGGGACCCTCCGTTACAGACTCTAATGCCCTCACCTTATTTTTGTCTACCAATCCACGAATAAAAATATCCACCCGGCGATTCGTTGCGCGTCCTTCGGGCGTACTGTTATTCCGCAAAGGTTGCGAAGAGCCTGCGGCGGTACGCTCAAACTGCTCTTCAGGGATTCCACCCGCGGTGGCCAGATATTCTGCTACCGCGCTTGCCCGGAAATAACTTAAATCATAATTGTCCTGCACATCCGCTGTACCTGTTGTCAGGGGCTGTGCATCGGTATGGCCCTTTACCTCAATAAACGTATCCGGCAGATCGGACAGGACCAGTGCCACCTGATCCAGTACAGGTGCAGCCGCTGGATCCAGTAGCACACTACCCGCACTGAACAAAATTGAATTCGGTAAACTAATCTTCAATCCACCCATGGCATCATAACTGATTTTGACCTGTCGTTCACGTCCTTCAATCTGCATTTGACGCCGTAATTCGCGCGCTATTTTCTTTACCTGCTCCGTATTGCGCTCGGTCTTTTTCGGCATGGGATTAATCAGGCTGGTGTTAGCAGGCAATATGCCCAAAGCCCCCTCTATAGACATCATGGCTTCGGTGAATTTCGCCTCACTCACTGTAGCGAAGGAGAGCAAGAGCACAAAGAACGTTAAGAGCAGACTCATCAAATCTGCAAATGTGGCCAGCCAGGCGGGTAAGCCCGGTGGACAATCACATTTGTTCTTTGCCATGGGTTTAGCCTCCTACCACAACACGCTCACGCATTGCTGGTGCAATAAAGGCCTTCAGCTTTTGCTCTACTACCCGCGGATTGTCGCCCGACTGGATAGATAAAATCCCTTCGATGATTATTTCTTTTTGTAATAACTCACCTGCAGTGCGAATCTTGAGCTTTCCTTCCATGGGCGAGAAAATCAGGTTGGCGAGAATAGCACCATACAAAGTGGTTAACAAGGCGACCGCCATTGCAGGGCCAATCTGGGACGGGTCTTCCATGTTCGCCAACATCTGCACCAGACCAATGAGGGTACCTACCATGCCAAAAGCCGGCGCAAACGTCGCAGCCGCATTGAGGATGGAAGCCCCCATTTTATGACGGTCCTCCATAAATGCGATTTCGGTGGTTAGAATATCCTTGATTAATTCCGGCGCGGTTCCATCAATAGCTAACTGTACGCTTTGTTGCAAGAATTCGTGGCCCGCATCCTGTACATGACTTTCGAGGGCCAGGATGCCTTCACGACGTGCAACCGTTGCAAAATCAATGAGCTTGGAGACAATGACTTCCGTCTCTACTTCTTTATAGAGGAACGCATTTTTGGAAACGATGGCTACAGAAACTACTTGCTGCAACGGATAATTCACCATGATTGCTGCTGTGGTTCCACCAATAACTACGACCAGCGAAGGGATATTAATAAACAAACCAAGCGGACCACCCAACACAATCGTGATGATGATCAGCACAAACCCCGCGACCAGACCGACAACTGTCGTAATATCCATGCACTATCCCTTGTGGCCACCCGCTGATAAACCAGCGGATATAGCGTTCTTCCTTCGCATGACCCATTCTAACACCCGCAAGTGTCATTGTCTACAACTACAGGTCACCAAGTGACTTGCAACGCCCCGGCAAGTTCGAGGAACCTGCCGGGACCATTATACACTTGATATCAG
>CALAXS010000440.1 GCA_937895305.1 uncultured bacterium | reverse complement strand
ACAATGGCTTCCAACAACCAATGTAAAACCAAGTCCCCGGAGAAATAGATAGTATGTACGGGAAAATAAAAATACTAATCTGCATGCTTTGTTTCTTTTTAGTAAGTTCAGCGGCTATTGCAACAGCAGAATCCCCTACGCCCGTCAAGAACATCCTCTACATTATCGCGGATGATCTGAAGGCCAGCACCATCGGGTGCTATGGCGATGAAATCTGCCAGACACCCAATATCGACCGTCTCGCAAAAGAAGGGGTGCGCTTTACCCGTGCCTATGCCCAGGGTACCGCCTGTGCACAATCCCGCCCCTCGCTCATGTTTGGTCGTTACACCCAGGCACGCATCAACACACGAGAGCACAAGTCCTTTCCCCAACTTATGAAAGAGCAGGGCTGGTATTCCGCGCGAGTCGGCAAGATTTTTCACATGGCCGTACCGAACGATGTGATTCATGGCACAGACGGGGTGGACCATCCCCCCTCCTGGACCGAGCGTTTTAATTGTCAGGGACTGGAGCAAGATACACCGGGTGCCTACGCTTGCCTCAACCAGAATATTTTCAAGACCGACCTGGAAGATCGTGCAGGAATCAAGCACCCGGACCGCATGTATGTGTCCGTGCGTATGCCGAAAGACACGAAAGACCAGCCCGACCAGAAGGCTGCGGACAAGGCCATCGAACTGTTGCAGGCCCACAAGGATGAACCCTTTGTACTTGCTGTGGGTTTCGTGCGCCCCCACTACCCTATGGTCGCGCCAGAGACCTACTTCGCGCCCTACCACTGGGAAGACATCACCATGCCCGAACGCCGTGAAGGTGATTGGAACGACATCCCCCTTCAGGGCATCCCCAAGTTTACCTCCAAGTCCAAAGGACTGGACCGTTACCCGGATAACCAGCGGCGCATGTGGGCGGACTACTACGCTGCCGTTAGTTTTATGGACGAACAACTGGGCAAGGTACTTGACGAACTGGAGCGCCTGGGCCTGAAAGAGAGTACCGCCATCGTCTTTACCAGCGACCATGGCTATCATCTGGGCGAGCATGACTTCTGGCAGAAGTCTAACCTCCACGAGGAGTCCCAGCGCGTTCCACTGATTATTGCGGCCCCCGGCGTTGCGCCGGGTGAAAGTGATGCCCTGGCGGAATTAACCGACATCTATCCGACGGTGTTGGATTACGCGGGCGTGGACGTGCCGGATTTCTGCGAAGGCTTGAGCCTGCGTCCTGTACTGGAAAACCCCGATGCGGATATTCGCGACTATGCCTTCTCCTATCACGGGGGCGAAAAGCCCATTCAGTTTTCCCTGCGCGGAAAACGCTGGGCCTACATGCACTACGGCCCGGAAATCGAGGAACTCTACGACATGGACGCCGACCCCAAGCAATTCACGAATCTGGCGAAGAATGCAAAGTACAAAGAGGTGCTTGGAGAATTGCGTGGCGTACTGGCCAAGAAGCGGGCAGCCATGAAGGCGAAAGATCAACTTGCGTCCCGCTAGTCTGTGGCGATGTGCACCTTGAGGATGGGATCATTGCTCTGAATACGCCATGGGGTAATATCTCCCATCGCTGTGCGCAGGGTTTCGCCTGCTTCAAATTGCGGGGCAGAATCAATAACGCTAATCGTTCGTGAATGAACACCTTCCTCTGCTTTTGTGATGAGTTTATTTACCTGTACTGAAGTCTGAAAGGTAGTTGCACCATCGTAGTCGACACACGGCACCACCAGTGCAAAGGGAATCTCGTTCGGCGTTCGCAAAGACAGGTGTACACCCGCTCCTGAAACTTCCAGGTCCATATAAAACGACGGTCCCCCAACGCCCGTCACAGGTGCATACAAGACAGAACACCGCTGCACACCATCCTCTTGCTTCGGTTCCGATGAAAATGTCCCCCGGTAATGCTGCGCTTTCTGGGTCAGGTTTACCCACTTGCCCCGCTCCTGCCAGGCAGGACAAAAGCTAACACCCTGTCGCTTTCGTGCATCGTAATGACCATCCATCGGACCGAGACGGCTGTCCACCCCGACTTCGCCAGACGCACCAACCCCAATGGCGTCCAGTACGCTCCGTACTTGGGCACCGAATCACCCCGCAGATTGAGTTGAACCTGTGTGCCCCCTGCTGCGATGACCACACTGCCAAAGGCATGGTCCATCTCAATGCTATACGACTTTGTTTCAGCAGGCGTGGGGCTGGGTGGAATATCCGATTGCCACGTATGCCACGCCTCTGCCAGATGAAACAACACCGTGGCGTTGTAATTCGTATACTGACTCGCAGGTTGATAGCCCACACGTTCCGCCGGGTCAAAAGCGTTCTTCGTAACGAAAAACGAACCTGCCCATTTCCCATCATTCCGTCGCCACCGCTGGATGCCGCCATAGCCCAACTGTGCAGCACGTCGATACTGCCCGGCTTCTTCCTTGTTGCCCTCAGCCCAATTACGTTCTGCCATCACATCAAAAATGAGGGCATAGAGCACATCATTGAATACATGATTGTCCGTGCGACCATTGGGTGGGCACTGTCCTGTCGGGTCTTGTAGCAAGAGTGCATTCCCAGTGCCTTGTGTGACAGCGTCGCGAATTTCCTCTGCGGATGGTCCATCATAGCCATGAGCGACAAGCCCCATGAGGTTGCCACGCCCTACCGCTTCTACCGCATGAGACTGGGGGTCGCCATTCCAATCCTGGTACAAGCTCTTTGCATCCCCCACAATCCGTTCCCGCTGCGTACGGTTTAGCCAGGCATCTTCAATGAAGGCCACCGCCTCGGCCTTGTCCACCAGCTCAGCCTGCGCGCGCAGCCACTCCCCCTTCATGGCATAGGTGCGCCAATTGTTAATTTTTTGGGAACGCCCTTCGATGACCTTATCCAGCGGTGTGGTCAGTCGTTCACGCCAGGTCTGCCATTGACCAGTATCCACATGGTTTTCGAACCATCCTAGTGCCACCGTCAACGATGCCAAATAAAATTCCCCATGGCCATCCGGAATTGCATTGTGCCCCCTGGCAAAGTCTTTGGTCGCTTTCTCCATGGCGCGTATCCCGGCATCACGCAGGGCATCCGTAGCCATGGTCTTCATCCACCAGACACGCCACACCCGCAGCAAAGTACGGCGTCGAATACTGATGCTCCTTATTAAGGAACGGGTCGATGATAGCGCCGTGTTCATCCTGCGTCGTGGCCAGATAATTTGCCACACCCGACATCATGTCCAGTAGTAGTTCCCGATTGTTGATGGCTTGCGTATACCCTGAAATCGGGCAAAGGGCCACAAAAAGGAGTAGCAGCAGGGATAATGGAAC
>CALAXS010000439.1 GCA_937895305.1 uncultured bacterium | reverse complement strand
ACCGCGAACAACGCCAGCGAGCCGCCGATGACGGTCAGCAGCAAGAATAACAATGCCATCTATATTATGTTGATCGATAAACTGATTGAGCTCTTCGCGTTCATTGGCAAAGCCATCCCAGGTATCACCGCTATAGGGTTGAATCGGATCGTTGGTAGGCTTCACACCCATGGACCAGGGGACGGGCGTGCAGATAACCTTGAAGGTAGCACGGGAAGCGGCGATCTTGTCTTTGAGCCAGGCCTTTTGGATAGGGCCCAGCATGGTGGAATCCTCTTTGAAGGGAGCGGTCCGGTAGTACCGTGAATCGAGCATAAAGAATTCGACATCGCCGTAAGTGAAGTTGAAGTAACATGCACGGCTTTCTTCGCCACCGCCATAGTAGGGGTTGACCCAGTTATTTTTGAAGTTATTCCAGACCGGGCCTTTCCAGGCGGGCACGTCCAGTTCTGCTCCACCAAGACAATCGTTGGTGCCAAAGTCGTGGTCGTCCCATACCGCATAAACGGGGGTGTTGGCGATCACCTGTCGAAACTCAGGGCGACTCTGGCGACGGTAGTAGGAGTAGTTCACCACAGGCAAACGTGTCGGGTCGTCGGAGTAAATGTTATCGCCCAGAAGAAGGAGCATGTCGGGATTAACTGCGCGGACGGTGTTCCACGCATATTCGTGTTGGGGCACATAGCCTGCACCGCCGCCGAACACAGCACGGAACCGGGTCGGGGTGCCTGACAAAACGGGGGTGGAAAAATTAAAATGATCGGTGAGGGGTTCGCCACTGACGCGGTCCCCTGCGACAATCCAATATTCATAGTCGGTCTCTGGGGTAAGGCCAGTGATGGTTGCTTCAGCGGTGTAGTCCAGGGTACTTCGAGGTTGAATCGTAATGGCAGTCACGTCACCATCAGGGATAGGGCGTACGCAGACGGTCATGGGAACTTCGGCACCACTACGCACCCACACGCGAATGCCCGTGGCCTGAATATCGCCGAGCATAGGACCGGAGAGAACGCCTGCCAATCCTGTTTCCGCTTCGGGATATTTTTCGAGGAAGGCTGTTTTCACCGGGGCCAATGCAGCATTAAGTCCGATTAAAATGCGATCCCGATAATCGGATTCTTCTACCCAGAAAGGCGCGAGGTACTCCAGCGCTTTTTGTGGTTCACCAAGGGCACCATAACCAGCTGCGAGGCAATAGTGTGTTTCAAAATCATGGGGATGTTTTTTAAGGTACTTTAAAAGGGCCTCCACGCTACCTTGCGCATTGTTATCTACAATCTGTCGCAGGGCTTCCTGGTGTATGCGTTTGTATTGCTCTTCCTTAAATCGAACGGTTTCAGGTGCTTCTTCTGCGACCGCACCCAGGATTACGCAACTCATGAGAAGTGCACTTGTCAATAATCGCATAGCTGCTATACCTTTTTCTTTGTAGCTGCCTGAAAGCAGGGCCCGGCGTACAGTAGAGTTAACCGATACGCGTTTGTGTGTCTATAGTACCCTTGTTATACTCACGGCTACCACTTCATAAGGAAATAGATTCATGGCTAATCTTCAAAAAGTATTGACTTATGCCGTAAAAAAAGGGGCTTCGGACATTCACCTCACGGTGGGGAGTCCACCTGCCATACGGCTGGATGGCTCAATCCGGTTTATTGACACGGAGGATCTGGAGCCTGCGGACACCATTGCCTTCGCTGAAGAGATTATGAATGAGGAGCAATGGGCGCAATTCAAGGTACAGGGCGATGCAGATTTGGCGTATGGTATTTCGGGCCTGGGTCGCTTTCGTGTCAATGTACTTCACCAACGCGGCTCGGTAGGCATCGTCATGCGCCATGTGAAAGGTAAAGTCCTTGCATTTGAAGAATTGAATTTACCTGCAAGTATGACAACCATCGCAGGTTTGAACCGTGGCCTGGTCCTTATAACAGGGACCACAGGGAGCGGTAAATCAACCACGCTGGCTTCTGTCATTGATTACATCAATCAACGCAAGCGGTTTCATATCGTCACGCTGGAAGATCCAATTGAGTTTTTGCACACCAACAAAAAGAGCATCGTTACACAACGTGAAATCAATATTGATACCTTCGACTTTAACAAGGCACTCCGCGCGGCCATGCGCGAAGATCCGGACATCATTCTTGTAGGCGAAATGCGGGATGCCGAAACGTTTCAGGCGGCCATCTCCGCTGCGGAAACGGGACACCTGGTTTTTTCCACGTTGCATACGACCAATGCCATGCTGACCATTGACCGCATCATGGATATGTTCCCTTCGACCATGCATGACCAGATTCGTTCGCAGATCTCGTTACAGCTCAAAGCGTGTGTGGCACAACGTCTTCTGCCTTCAGCATCGGGTTCCGGGCGTGTCCCGGCCATTGAAGTGCTTTTTAACAATCCGGGTATTGCTGCATTGATAAAAGAGAACAACATCAAGCAGATACCCACGGCTATCACCAATGGACAAGAAGAGGGAATGCAGACTTTCAACATGAGTCTGGTAAGTCTCATCAAAGAGAATCTGGTTACGGAGCACGATGCTATGATTGCATCGGATAATCCGGAAGAGTTAAAAATGAACCTGCAAGGCATTTTTCTGAGCCAGGGCCGTGGGGGCATACTGAAGAAGTAGGGCTGCTAATAAACATCGTTTCTTGTAAGACCTCGCCCTGTATATACCACAAAGTCTCAACCTCACCTGTCATTGCGAGGAGCGCAGCGACGTGGCAATCTTGCTTGGCCCAATTGACTAAACTGCCGAAGCACCGATCCCGCTTTAGAACACGTTCCAAAGCTTATTGCCTGTGCGGCTCCGCACCTTGGGAAGGCATATCCCGTAGCTCTGCTACGGAAAACAGACACTTTCGACCGGGAATCCTGCGCACGATGTTCCGAATTGAGTTAGGAGGGTTTACGCGGAGATTCCCGTCTGCACGGGAATGACAAGATTTTTGAGTCAATGATTTTAGAGCAGAGGATATTACTCAGGGTTCCAGGTAGGTGCTGGCGGTACGGGTTCCTGCTTCCCAATCCAGTTCAAGGCTTTGTCCATTAAGATCAAAACGGATTGTGTTGCCAGGGAAGGGGGCGTCGGTGTAAGGGTTATCGTAGCGTGGGTAATCGTCCAGCTTGATGTCTTTACCGTCCTGCGTTAATTCTTCATCCCAGCCAAAGGTCAGAAGTCCCTGGCTTGGAGATTGGTAGGACACATTCAGGAATTTAGTCGCTACAGGATGTTTTGTGATGGCATCCATAAATTCCTCAAAGTTGTTGTATTCAGATTTACTGCCCAATTCACAAATCCAGATGTTCTTACGCCCCTCGGCAATGAGTTCATTGTCTCTGTACTCTCCTTCATTCTGCCAGCGGGTGGGTTTCTTTGACCATAGCGCCAGATAGGCGTCGCCTTTTCGGGTAAATACCCAGTGATCTTTTTCAACGATTTCGTCGAATTGTTCCTTGGGCAGCCATGCATGGGTGAAGGCATGAACGTAGGTTAAGAAGGTGCCTTTGGACATATCCACTTTGTATAGGGTTATGTTCACATTTTCTATTTGGGCAGAACGGGGCAAACTGCCGCTCCCGGTCCAGTAACTTGGTGATTTTGCCTCTTCTCGTTCCGGGTGCGTGGTGTAGCAGATGGCACCCGATCCGAGGGTCGCTTGCCAGATACTATGTTGGTCTCCGCCATAGCCGGGGCGGTAGTCCTGGGCGGTACTGAGCATATAGTCGGGTGTTCGATAGGTGTAGATATTCACTTCAGGTCGGTGGTTACGGCCTACATCTTTTTGTTGGTACCACATTAATGGAGCCAGCGCACCTTTCTCATCGAGCGTATCCATTAATTCTTTGTTGTTTTTAAATTCCTTTAAAAACTCATTGTCCCACCAGTCGTATTCGTCCAGCATACGCTTAAATGTGTCAACCACCATGGGGTGGCAGTAGGCTTCCATGGTGAGGAAAGTCATGCCGTCTTCGAGACGATTCACATCCAGTCCATACTTTGGCGCATCCTCGATGTTCATGCTCATGCGTTGCTTATTGACCATGGTCGAAGTATGGGTGGCCATTTCATAGATAACACCGGGGATACGATATTTCCGGTTCACGGCGAGGGGGATGGTGGCCATGCCACCTTTTACAGAATGAAGTCCGAAGGCCAGCTTGGTTAAACCGCGTGTGTTATCGCCCATAGCCTTATTCTTGTTACCTTCGTAGCTGCGTCCATGGGTACTGCCAAAGATGCCCTCATAACTGTTCAGTGCCATATCCGCGAGTAGTAGATCGGTCACCATGGCGGCGCACTTGCTAATCTCTTCGTCTTCCATGAGATCAGTCAGGTTCATGAGTGCCGCGAAGTCTTCCTCATAATAGACGTTAGAGAGCCATTCGCTGAACCCGATTTTATAACGTAGTTCGAGCCATTTCTCGATACGAGGTTTGAAGCGTTCCATCTGCTCCTTGCCCGTACGCCCTGAATTGGTGAACACTTCGTCAGGATACAACTGTCCGGTGAGATAGCCCGCTGTAGAAAAAAGGATGTAGTGGTTTTCGCTCCAACTGCACATGGAGTCTTTACCGGGTTCGTCGGGCCAATATTTAAAATTGAGCAGGGCCGTCTTAATGCGCTGTTTCATGTCGTCGCTGAGGAGCGGATTGTTACTGTGATGGTAGGCAATCCGAATCACACCCTGGAGATCGAAATCGGCGCAGTCAACGCGACGATCCGCCTTGTCCAGAGCGTGTTGTATATGGTCTTCGTCGGGCTTCTCTCCCATCTCCAGACGAAGAAGCTGGGCATAGACCCCGCTACCGCTTTCCAGTTCCCGTTCGATTATGGCGGCACGCCGTGTAGCGTAGTCTTTTGAAAAGGGTACTGCCGTATAGTCGTCCCACCCGTCAGGAAGGGATTGGGTGGCATAGGCTACGGTAGAGAGCGTAAGCAGCAGGATAAACGTGTTGATGCGTCTGTAGATAGGTTTCATTTGATGCGTCTGTCCCCAAAAAAAGTGAAGGCCCCGATTACCTGTTTGGACTTCCGCGAAAGATTAGAGGTTTCAGTAATTACAGTGCAGCAGCGGCTTCGGAGGGCATAAGAAAGCAGGTCACCACAATATAAAGGGCATACAGGGAGACCAGGACGGCACCATTCCAGCGGACGAGTTGGTACTTGTAGCGCAGCATACAAAGCATGGACACGACAATGAGAAAAACCACGGGGAAGCTGTACCAGATTTCTGTCGGGTTGACAGTCAGGGGGTTCACCGTAGCGGATAACCCGGCCACAAGACAGATGTTAATAATATCGGAACCGATAATGCTCCCGATACCGATGTCGCCCTTTCCCTTGAGGGCCGAGGTCACGCAGGTGGCGATTTCCGGGGTGGAGGTACCGATGGCGACGACGATAGCGCCAATGATAAATTCGGACACACCGAAGGCTTCGGCGATGTTAAAGGCTCCGTGGAGCAACAGGTTGCTACCGCCCAGAACCCCGATAAAACCGAGTACAAAGAACAAGACGATTTTCTGTGTCGTCATTTTCTCCAGGTGGGCCTCGATCTCACCCAGCCCCTTTTCGCCTGCTAGCGCTGCAGCGGCATCTGCATCTTCCTTACGACCTCGACGGGCCAAAAGATATGCGTATGCTGTGGAACCGATGTAGATGCACACCAGGAAGGCACCTTCCATGCGATCCAATGTCCCGTCCTTCGCCATCAAGAAGCAGAGTATAAAGGCAGATACCAGCACGATGGCACTGCTTCGAAAGTACTTGGGATTGGTTGCGAGGGGTGCTGCGCTAATTAGAGCAGCGAGACCCAGGGCCAGGGATTCGTCTGCACTGACGGAACCGATGGCGTTGCCGAGCGCGGCCTCGGGCTTGCCTTGTATGGCCGCCATGATGGATGCGACCAACTCGGGCGCGGAGGTGGTGATACTGACCAGGACCAGACCCACAAACATGTGGGGTACATGCAATTTTTCGGCAATACCTATGGCACCATCGACAAAGAGGTCGGCGCTTTTCCAGAGGATGGCGACGGCTGCGACGATGAATAGTACATCTATTAATGTATCAAGGGACATGGAGTATCCTTTGTTGGGGACAAAATCAGAGGACCGCTATAATACCCGTGTGGGTTGTATGCAGTAAAGCCGGACCGCATTGGGGTCACGTTTAAATTCCATGCATTTGAATCAACCGGGTATACTACCGTCTTGATTTGTGTTGTATTAATATTCGGGGTCTTTTCTAATGAAACGTTTTATCGTCTTTTGCTGTGCTTTTTGGGTCTGTGCATGGGGGATGTCGGAGCCTACCTTCACCACGGTCTTTGAAGGGGGTGAAGCGGGGTATCACACCTATCGCATCCCCAGCTTACTCTGTACGCAGAAGGACACTGTATTGGCCATTGCGGAAGGACGACGCACCCCGGCGGATCATGCGGAGAATGATCTGGTGCTCAAACGGAGTTTAGACCACGGGGAATCCTGGTCAGATGCGGATGTGATTGCAGAGGTGGGACGGGACTGCCTGAATAATCCGACGCTGGTACAGGTAGTATCTTCGGGGCGGGTCTTACTCATGTACCAGCGTTACCCGCGGGGTAAGGATGAGAAGCGGGTGGTGCCGGGTATTGAAAGCGATGATGACAATATTTGCCGCAACTTCCTGATGCATAGTGATGATGAGGGCGCGACCTGGAGTGTGCCGCGAGAGATTACCAAAACAACGAAACGGCCTACGGTGGTGACTTCCATCGCCAGTGGGCCGGGCAACGGGATTCAACTGCGGCGGGGAAAGCACAAGGGTCGCATCCTCATTCCTTTTAACCAGGGGCCCCTCGACAAGAAGCAAATCTACGCGGTATACAGCGACGATGATGGGGCAACATGGGCCTATGGCGATGTGGCACCACAGGGCAAGGATAAGGGCTCGGTGGGTGAAGTGCAGATGGTGGAGCTGGCGGATGGAACGGTCATGCTCAATGCGCGGAGTCGGGAGGGTGCGAAACTGCGTAAGGCGGCTGTCAGCCAGGACGGTGGGCAAACATGGTCGAACTATAAAGACGTACCGGCGTTGATTGAGCCCCAGTGTAATGCCAGCTTCATCCGTGTCGGTGACCCGCTGGATGGTGAGACGAGTCGTATATTGTATATTGGTCCTGATTCACAGGAAGCGCGGGTAAATGGCGCGGTATGGATGAGTACGGACGAGGGCAAGTCCTGGCCCCTTAAAAAGTCTTTGATGGAAGGGCCTTTCGCATATTCCTCCAGCACACGACTGGGCGATGACACCGTGGGCTGCCTCTTTGAAACGGGCGAGAAACGGTATCACGAGCGGATAGATATAGCCAAATTCACCTTGAAATGGTTGAGTGGTGCGGAAACCTGGTGATTTCTTCCATGGTCCAAGGAGAAGGTGTTAGTATTACGAGTCGGTGAGATGGCCGTTTTTTTAAATAATTAAAGGATATTGAACATGTTGATGAACAAATTTTTTATTGCAGCCCTTACATTTATTGTGATTGCATCGCCATCGATGGCAGATGAAACGAAGACATACGCCGAACGACTGGGCTGGCCGAAAGGTGCCAAGGTGGTTATGTTCCACAGCGACGACCTGGGCATGTGCCTGGAGGGCAATCTGGGCACCATCGATTCCCTTGAGAAGGGTCTTGTCACTTCGACGAGTACCATGATGCCGTGCCCCTGGGTGCCGGGCTGGCTGGATTATCTGAAGAAGAATCCCAAAGTGGATAATGGTCTGCACCTGACCATGACGTCGGAATGGGATTTTTATCGTTGGGGCCCGGTAGCGGGTGCAGCGCAGGTACCCGGTCTGGCAGACGACCAGGGCTGTCTCCGCGATGGTGTGGGTGATGTAATTCAGAACGCCACCGCCGATGAAGTGGAGATGGAGATACGCGCACAAATTGCTCGTGCTGAAAAAATGGGAATGACCATCACGCATCTGGATTCGCACATGGGAACCCTCTTTGCCAGCCCAGAATTTTTTGAGCGCTATGTAAAAATTGGTATCGAGAAGCAGTACCCCGTACTTATTATTGGCAAAAATGGCTACCTTTCGCAGAAGCATGAGCCGGGCTTCAAAAAACTTCTTGATGCAACCAATCTTCATGAAATAGCCTGGAATGGTGGACTCCCTGTATTGGACGATGCCACCGGACAGAGCTATGCCTGGAAAACCCTGGAAGAAAAAAAGAAAATGTTCATCGAGACTATCAAGGAAATTAAGCCGGGCGTTACGGAAATCATCGTGCATTGCACCCGTGGCGGTGAACACTTTGACGCTATCTCCAGTTCAGGTTCTACACGACAAGCTGATCTCGATGTAATGACTGACCCTGAAATCATCCAGCTCGTAAAAGACGAAGGCATCATCCTGACTACCTGGCGCGAACTCATGGAACGTCGTCAGGCGGTAAAAGAGTAAGTTGTTTATTGTGTAGCCGATGCGAGCAAGAGATTGTCGTGTCGGCTGCGCCTCCTCGTAATGACGTGTGTTTCGTCATTCCCTCGGAAGCGGGAATCTCCGCGTTAATATGCTTAACCTAATTCGGGATTGAAGACATAGTATTTCGGGTCGAGCGCGCCTGTTTTCCGGAGCAGAGTTCCTGTGTATGCATTCCCAAGCTGGAGCTTGGGAACGAGAGGAATGCCCGTTGCTACGGGTTACAACTTGGGGTGTTCTTCCCCCGTCCAGTGGGGGGCGAGGCGGCCGGGGGTGGTATTGTTGTGGGACTCGAGGCTGGCGCGGATGCGCAAGTAGGAGTCGTATCGGCCTTGATTAAGGTCGCCGGATTGCAGAGCATCTTGCACGCCACACCTGGGCTCGTGGGTATGGGTGCAATCTCTGAAGCGACAACCCACGGCGGCTTCGGCAATTTCAGGGAAGTACCAGGCCACTTCTTCGGGCGACACACCAATCAAGCCCAGCGCACGAATACCGGGGGTGTCGATGATGCGGATGGCATCGCCCAGGGTATAGAGTCGTGATGCCGAGGTGGTGTGTTTGCCTTTATTCGTGGCGCCACTGATCGCCTGGGTGTGGAGTTCCAGATTGGGCTCGATGGCATTGAGCAGAGAAGACTTACCCACACCACTATGCCCGGAGAGCACGGCGAGTTTACCGTGTAGCATTTCGCGTAAATCAGCCAAGCCCGATTCGTCTTCGCAGCTGGTAAAGACAATGTCGATGCCCAAATCGCGGTAGGCTTCTAGTTCAGCGGGTGGCTCATCGACGAGGTCCATTTTGTTGATGCAGAGTACGGGCTTGATGCCACCCCGCTGGGCTGCAATGAGATAGCGGTCCACGAGACCGGGCCTGAAAGGTGGGTCTGCTGCGGCTGCGACTACAATGAGCAGGTCCAGATTGGCAGCGAGAATCTGTTCGCCGAGACGTGCATCCGTACCGCCGGGACGGCTGAGCTTGGTGCGCCGCTCCCCCACGCCACGGACAATGGCTTCGTCCTCTTCAAACTCGATGTAAACGTTGTCGCCAGGTGCCAAGAGTGTCGCGCCGTCTTCTTTCATACGCTCGTCGATGATGCAGAGTCGTTCTTCATCGCCCATCATGACGAAGGCCCATTTCTTTGAATGGGAAATGACGAGGCCGTTACATTCGAATCCGGTTGGTAGAGGGTTGGATTCCTGTGCGGATTCTGAAAGTTTTACCGTGGCACGGCGGTGCTTCACCAGATCGTGGGTAAAGGAGTCTTCGTGTGTGTTCTCCCAATCTTTGGGTCGCACACGGCGGCGTTTCTTTTTTTCGAGTTTCTTTTTCTTAGCCATAATTTATTTTGCGCTTTTATAGCCCCATACGAGGGTGGCTTCACGAACGATGGTGGTCTTAATTTTTCCAGGTGTGGCTACATCTTCTTTTAATTGCGCTACCCCTGCCTTGAACTCTGCTTCTGGTAATAGTGCATAGGTGGTGATAAATTTATTCGCCACTTTATTGACATAGCTTTCGTCTATAGCCCGTGGGGGACTGTAGGTATGTTTAAATTGTACGCTACCAAATCCTGCTTGCTCCATAGTAGCACAGACTTCGTCAATGGGCTGGAACCTGGCCAGGTCCACTTTGGCGAAACTGGGGAACCATGCGTTCATGGGATGGTTTTGGATAAAGTCTTCGGAAACGGTGACGAAGGCGACAGAGCCTTTATTAAGCACACGATAACATTCTCCCATCAGAGCATCCAGCGCGGTTATGTGGTGGAGCATATAGGTCCCATAAAGAAAGTCAAAGGCATCGGCCTGGTAGGGGAGCGCGATGGCATCCCCTTGGAGGCAGCAAATGGCTTTTGATTTCTGTCGCGCCTGTTGCAGCATGGCGCGAGAGGGTTCCAGCGCATGGAGGGCACAGGGATAATCAGCATGTATGGCCAGGGTGTTGTTGCCTGTACCCGCACCCAGCTCTAAAACACGATTGGCCTGCTGCGCTTGCAGCAGACCAAGAAGTGTTTCGTAATACGGTCCCTTACCTTGACGGTGTTCGTCATAGCTTGGGGCCATTCTGTCGAAGTCGAATCCCATCTTCAGAACTAGTCGCTGTCCCTGGCGATACGTTTTTCGATATAGGCACAGACCTCGTCCATGAGCATACGTACCTGCTCCATGGTATCGCGGTCGCGCACGGTCACGCAGTTATCGTCTTTGGTATCGAAGTCCACACAGATGCAGAAAGGGGTACCAATTTCATCCTGACGACGGTAGCGACGTCCGATAGCACCGGCCTGGTCGTAGTAGGTATTGAATTTCTTGCGTAGTTGTTTTTCCAGGTCCTGCGCGATTTCAGCGAGGCCGTCTTTTTTCACCAATGGCAGCACCGCAGCCTTTATGGGCGCAATGGACGGTTTGAAATGCATGACGACGCGGGTCTCGGTCTTGCCTTCCTTACCGGAGGGCACTTCCTGCTCGTCATAGGCTGCACAGAGAACGGCCAACGTGGTGCGGTCTGCGCCTGCAGAGGGTTCCAGCACGGTGGGGATGTACTTCTCGTTTTTCTCCTGGTCGAAGAAAGAGAGATCTTTACCGGAGTGCTCGGAGTGCTGGGTG
The DNA here is from genome assembly GCA_937895305.1 of uncultured bacterium. Taxonomy (GTDB): domain Bacteria; phylum Hydrogenedentota; class Hydrogenedentia; order Hydrogenedentales; family JAEUWI01; genus CALAXS01. The sequence goes on along the minus strand of CALAXS010000439.1, from coordinate 2,080 downwards.
AGGTCATAGACCCCGCGATTAGCCAGGCCCTGTAGCTCGCCCCAGCCGAAGGGGAATTCGTATTCCACATCGACAGTGCGCTTGGAGTAATGGGCCAGGCTTTCCTTCGGATGTTCATACCAGCGCATCTTGTCTTCCATAAGACCGATTTGCAGGAACCATTCCCAGATTTCGCCCTGCCATTTTTCGAAGAGTTCTACTTCGTCTTCTTCGCGAATGAAGTATTCGATTTCCATCTGCTCGAATTCACGACTGCGGAAGATAAAGTTACGGGGATTCACTTCATTACGGAAGCTCTTACCGACCTGAGCGATACCGAAGGGAATCTTCACACGGCTGGAGGAATAAATCTCTTTGAAGTTCACGAAGATGGCTTGACAGGTTTCCGGACGGAGGTAGGTGCTGACTGCGGTTTCTTCGCTCACCCCCAACTGGGTTTTCAACATACTGTTGAAAGCCTTGGCCTCACCCAGTTCGCCACCGCACTCAGGACACTTTACAGTATCTTCCAGGTGGTCTTCACGAAAACGCTTGCGGCAATCTTTACAGTCCACCAGCATATCGTGGAAGGCTTCCACGTGACCACTGGCCTTCCAAACGTCGGGGTGCATAATGATACTGGCATCCAGGCCCACCATGTCGTCGCGCTGTTGCACGAAGGTGTACCACCAGTGCTCTTTGATGTTTTTCTTTAATTCCACGCCGAGGGGGCCGAAATCCCAGCAGCCGTTTACGCCACCATAGATGGCACTGGACTGGAAGATAAAACCCTTGCGCTTACATAAACTGACTAACTTGTCCACGGTAATTCTCCTGAGTATACCACTGGCGTGTGGCACCTCGGTTGGGGGAAAGAAGTGGGAATTGTAGCGTTATTCCGGTGTGCGAAGCAATTTGTGTAAGGGATAGGTGCGCACTTCGACTCCCATTGTTAGGCTTCTCAAAATTCGACTTTCCCCAATCCCGTCATTCCCGCACAGGAGGGAATCTCCGCGTCAGCATGCTTAACTCATGTCGGGACTGAGGCCGTAGTATTACCAGTCGAATGCGCCTGTTTTCCGGAGCAGAGCTCCGGGATATGCATTCCCAAGCTCCAGCTTGGGAACGAGGCAGTAGCGCGGCAGGCAATAGGGAACACGGGAAAGCTGCGTCGAAAAGTTACAGTCGTTTCACGCCCATACCACCACCCAATTCGATAATCGCACCTGTGGCATAGTCGAAGTACCCTTCGCAGAGTCCCACACACGCTTTGCCTACATCCTCCGGGGTGCCCCAGCGTTTCTGGAGGAGAAGGCCATCTTCAATGAGTTTATCGTATTTGTCGGTGACGCCAGTGGTCATGTCGGAATGAATGATGCCGGGACGCAGGTCATAGACGTTGATGCCGTATTGGGCAAGGTGTACGGCATAGTTCTGGGCCGACATGCTGAGTCCCGCTTTGCTGATGCAATATTCGGTACGGTTCGGGCTGGCGGTATCGGAAGAAACACTGGTGATAAAGATAATGCGGGGTGCGTAATCAACCCCTGCCTCCACCTGCTTCACCATCTGACGGGCAATGGCCTGGGTCAGGAAGTGGGGCCCACGCAGGTTGATTCCCATGACGCGGTCGTAACTTTCTTCAGATGCTTCGAGAAGATCGTTGCGGTCCAGGACACTGACTCCGGCATTGTTGACCAGGATATCGATACGTCCGAATTCTGCCAGTGCGGCATCAATCATAGGTTGGTGGTCGGCAACATTCGAAATATCCCCGGCTACCGGGAGGCACCGTTGGCCCAAGGCCTCCACCGCATCTTTCACGGCGTATACGCCCGATTCCTGATTGTCCGGATCGGCCTTGGTTGCGGCAGCAACGATGTCGTAGCCTGCCTCTGCAAGGGTCATGGCAATACCCCGCCCGATACCGCGACTCGCGCCCGTGATGAATGCAACTGCTTTTCCCATGAATAAACCCTCAATGTCGTTGGTAGTTAATTTTACCTAGACCACAAGGATACATTAAAGACCAAAACATTAAAAAAGTTTCACAGTCATCCCATAGCAACTCTTATTTGAGTAATTTTCGCTTGTAGCTCTT
>CALAXS010000438.1 GCA_937895305.1 uncultured bacterium | reverse complement strand
CTCCGTCAATCCAATCGTCGGCTGCTGACCATAGGGGTGCACCTTGTACAACACATCATCCACCGCATACATAATCAACCGCTGTTTATTATCCAGCGAACGGTTCAACTCTTCATACACCGTCTCCAGCTCCGTCACAAATAAACGAAACACCGGATTCGCAAATCGGTCCGACTCCAACACCGCCCACTGCTCCATGTGATTGGCAGGCAACTCCACCTTATACACCGTCTCCTCATGCCACGTATGGGCATTCACCTTCGACCCACCCATAGCCTTGTACAGGCGGTCCATTTCATTGGGTATGGAATACTGCGCCGAGGCCACCGTCTCCGCATTAATCTGCTCATACAAGGCCGCACGTTTTTCCGGGTCCGTTTCTACAAAATGCTGGTCATACAACGCCTCCACCCTATCCAGGTGCACCTTCTCCTTCTCATAATCCAATGTACCCAGCTTCGCCGTCCCCTTAAACAAAATATGTTCCAGATAATGCGCCAACCCCGTCGACTCCGCCGGATCATGCTTGCTCCCCGCACGCACTGCCGTCTCCACATAAAAACGCGGTGTCTCATGATTCTCCGTCAGGTAGACCGTTAACCCATTGTCCAGCCTATAGATATGCACCGCCATGGGGTCGCCCTTCAACGGCTTACCCACCAGCTTGTACCCGCCATACGACGGCGCCGAAACCAACACCACAGCACACAAGACACCCACAAGACGAATCACATTCCGCATTACACTATTCCTTTTTCCAAATACACACAAACACACCCGACCAACATCACCACCCCTGTATTCATTTCCAAGACCATCGAGTGTAATCCACCCCGCCCCACAACGCAACCCCGCTATCATCACGCACGGCTCAACTGGAAATCCCCCCGCAAAGATACCTGAACCAAGTAGGACCAACACACTTCCCTCTCCTCCTCCCCTCTTCCCCCTTTCCCCCTGACATCATTCCCCAGTCCCACCGAATACATCCCTTACCCGGGAGATTACACCGTGACCCTCACATCCATCATACTCATCCTCGGCGTATGCTTCATCGCCTATGCCAACGGTGCCAACGACAACTTCAAAGGCGTCGCCACCCTCTTCGGCAGCAACACCCTCAACTACCCCCGCGCACTCACCTGGGCCACCATCACCACCTTCGCAGGATCCCTCTGCTCCCTCCTCATCGCAGAATCCCTCGCCATCCACTTCTCCGGCAAAGGCCTCGTCCCCCCCGAAATCGCCCAATCCACCCTCTTCCTCCAGGCCGTCGTATTCGGTGCAGGCCTTTGCGTATGGATCGCCACCCTCATGGGCCTCCCCATTTCCACCACCCACGCCCTCGTCGGTGCCCTCGTCGGCGCTGGCTTCATGGCCGCAGGCACCCAACTCGACGTCCTGCGCCTCGGCACTGTATTCCTCTTGCCCCTCCTGCTCAGTCCCTTCATCGCCCTCCTCCTCGCTGCCATCGTTTACCAATCCGCACAAAAACTTCGTACACACTTTGCGCTACAAGAAGACTCCTGCGTCTGCATCGAAGAAAACCCGGCAACGCTTGTTGCAGAGAGTCCGAATCCTGCCATGGCCTCCAGCACCACCTTCGACCACTTCACCCTGCAAACAGGAGAATGCGATAACAACACACAACACCGCTTCGGCATCCGCGCCCGACAAGCCCTCAACTTCATTCACTACCTGAGCGCAGGCGGCGTCTGCTTTGCCCGTGGACTCAACGACACCCCCAAGATCGTCGCTGCACTCCTCGCCGCCAAAGCTGCCGGAATCCAATACGGCCTCCTCCTCGTCGCCCTCTTCATGGCCGCAGGCGGCATCCTCCAGGCCAAAAAAGTAGCCTACACCATGAGCAAAAAAATTACCCCCCTCAACGAAGGACAAGGACTCTCCGCCAACATGGTCACCTTCTTCCTCGTCGTCATCGCCAGCCGCTTCGGCATGCCCGTATCCACCACCCACGTCTCCGTCGGTGCCATCTTCGGCATCGGCCTCACCACAGGACAAGCCGACAAACGCGCCATCACCACCATCATCACCGCATGGTTCGCCACACTCCCCACTGCCGCACTCCTCGCTGCACTATGCTACACCCTGTTACAAGTTATCACCCCCGCCTAACCCATCCCCTCTTCTCCCTCCTCTGCGTTCTTCGCGTCTCTGTGTTAAGCCCCTCCCCTTCTCTCTTATCCTCTCTTCTTCCCAATCTGTGTTAATCTGTGGATAAATATCCCGCTCTTCCCTCCCCTCTTCCCCTCTTCCCCTCTTCCCCTTCGCGCCTTAGTGGCTTAGTGGCTTAGTGGCTTTGCGTGATCCTCTCCCCCTCCTCCTCCCCCTTTGTGTCCTTCCTACCCTTTATGCTTCAATACCACCTCGGAGAAACAACAACCATGCCCCACTACCTCGCCATAGAATCCGGTGCCACCCACAGCCGACTCGGTCTCTACGACCATGACCGCGCCCTCCTTCGAGAGACCGAGGGAGCACCCGCCAACACAAGCGAATATGGCGTAGATAACTGCGCACGGGTTATCGCCCAAGCCGCCCAGGCACTACGAGAACAGGCCACCGACGACCTCATCATTCTCCTCGCCATAGCGGGGGCACACAACCCAGAAGACAAAGTCGCACTCGGCCATAAACTCTGCGCTCGACTCAACGCAACCGAATGCATCGTTTCCAGCGACGTCCATACCCTCTTCTTTGCCAACCGGGGCGATGGTCCCGCCATCCTCGCTATCGCTGGGACAGGCTCCAGCATGGTCGCTGGCGACGGCGACAAAATCCTGCAAGTAGGCGGACGCGGCAAATACCTCGGTGACGACGGGAGTGCCTTTGGTCTGGCACGTATGGCCTTACGTGCATCTACCACCACCTTCGATGGCTGGGGCCCCCAGACCACCCTCCTCGACGCGCTACCCAAAGCAGCCAACCTCGAAACTTTCTATCACTTCGTCGACTGGCACGACCACGCAAGCAAAGATCAGGTCGCCGCACTCGCATCCACAGTTATCCAGGAAGCCGAAGCCGGGGACCGCGTCGCCCAGGCCCTCGTGCACGCCCAGGCCGATTTCCTGGTGAAACAAATCATGGCTGCCCATCGCCGACTCAACACCGACCAGCCCGGAAAAGTCATTCTCCACGGTGGCCTGGTCGAAAATGCCAAACTATTTCGCGACACCGTTATCAACCTTCTCCAAGCCGAACTCGACTGGCCCGTCGCCCTGTCCGACTGCCACGGACATCAGGCTGCCCTGCAACTCCTCCATGTTCCCTGCGACTTTATCAACGTCGTCCGCTGCACACCCCAAGACCTCGCCACAGCCAACGCCTCCACAGAAAATCGACAGACAGAGCAGCAGGCTACCCTCGACAAAAGCATCGACAAAATGTCCGCCCAGGAATTAGTGCGCTGTATGGTCAAGGAAGAAGACACCGTAAACACCGCCCTCCAGGAACAAAGCGAAAACATCGCTGCGCTGGTTGAAGCTGCCGCCGAAGCTATGCGCAGCAATCACCGTATCTTCTACATCGGTGCCGGGACCAGCGGACGCCTCGGCGTGCTCGACGCCTCCGAATGCCCCCCCACCTTTGGCGTGGCCCCCGACCGCGTTATCGGCATCATGGCTGGCGGTGACACCGCCCTCCGCAACAGCGTCGAAGGTGCCGAAGACGACGGCCCCCAGGGCATCGCCGATCTACAGCAACACAACCCACAGCCAGGCGATGTGCTTATCGGTATCGCCGCTTCCGGCACCACGCCCTACGTACTCGCTGCCCTTGACCACGCCACCCAATGCGGCATCTGCACCGCCATGATTACCTGCAACCCCGACTTCGATGCTGCCGTAGATCACCCCATTCGCCTCAACACCGGCCCTGAAGTCCTCACGGGATCCACCCGCCTCAAGGCAGGCACCGCCACCAAGCTCGTCCTCAACATAATCACCACCGGGGCCATGGCCCTGTCCGGCTACGTCTATAACGGACTCATGGTCGGCATGGTTTCCAAAAACGAAAAACTCCGGCACCGCGCCGCACGCATCGTTTCCGCCCTCTCCCCCATCGACGAAACCGCCGCCACCGACCTCCTCCAACGCACCGACTACCACATCGGCCTCGCCCTCATCATGGCCAACAAAAACCTCGGCCTCGCCGAAGCCCAAACCCTCCTCGACCAACACCACGGCAACATCACCCATATCCTCAACTAACTTGCCTTCTGCGCTCTTGCAAGGTAGTATTAGCGGGGCTGCCACCATCGTGCGAGAGGAAATGTTGTATGGATTTGGACGGATTACGAAATAAAAAAGCCCGCTTCGCTATCGGGCTTATGTCCGGTACATCGGGCGACGGTATCGATGCGGCCATTGTGCGCCTCAAGGGCACGGGCCACAGCCTCGCTGTGAAATACATCGACCAATTCCACCTGCCTTATGATAATGCTTTCCGTACCCGCATCCTCAGCGAACACCTCAGCGTTAAAGACATTTGCACCCTCAATTTTGAAGTGGGCGAACGCTTCGCCGAGGCAGCACAGGGTGCCCTGGCTATCGCCAAGGAAAAAGAGATTACCATTGATTTTATTGCCTCCCATGGTCAGACCATGGCACATTACCCACCCCCCAACCATGTGCGGTATGGCACTTTGCAAATTGGCGAGTCGGCGGTTATCGCAGAACGTACCGGCCTCCTGGTGGTCTCGGATTTCAGGCAGCGCGACATGGCAGCTGGTGGACAGGGTGCCCCTCTGGTACCCTATGCAGACTGGTTAATGTGGCGTCACAAGAAAGAGCCTAAGACGGTGGCCTGTCTCAACTTGGGTGGTATTGCCAACTTCACGGTAGTCACCCCGGAGTTCGACGATGTCATCGCTTTTGATACAGGTCCGGCCAACATGCTCATTGATGGCGCGGTACGGCTGTTGACCCGTGGCGAGCGGAATTTTGACCGGGACGGGGCCATGGCGAAGGAGGGGATTGTGGTGGATGAATTTATGGATTATTTACTGGATCACTCGTTTTTTGACCGAAAACCGCCGAAAAGCACAGGAAAAGAGGAGTTTGGGGCGGAGGTGTATTTGCGGGATGCGTTGGCGAGTCGAAAGGAACATAGCCCGGAGGATTTGGTAGCAACGGTGACGACGGCAACGGCGAAGAGTATCGTGGAGGCCTACAATCGGTTTTTGAAACCGAAGTATAAGATTGAGCATATGGTTGTGGGGGGGGGCGGCGTGAAGAACAAAGCGCTTATGTCCATGATTATAAAAAGTTTACGGGATGTGCAGGTGTATACAATGGAGCAGTATGGGATTCCGTGTAATGCACGGGAGGCCATGGCGTTTGCGATTCTGGGGAATGAGACGTTGATGAATACAGCGGCGAATGTGCCCCAGGCGACGGGGGCTTCGGGGCCACGGGTATTGGGTAAGATTACACCGGCCTGATCGAAGTATTATTAGTATTCGCAGTATGTTTTGGGGGTTTTTCGGGCAAAATTCGCAAAAAAACGAAAACATTCGTTAAAATACGGATAATTGGGGGCGTATTTTCTAGCGGGTTCGCAGATGGATTGCGATTTATTCTTGTGGTGTGATGTCTTCAATCCAGCATTTTTTGAAAGGGGTTTTTTCATGAATGAGGAGTCGGGTGCAATGCCCTGTGTCGTCGTGGCGGCGTTGTATAAGTTTGCGCCGTTGGATGATTTTGAGACGCTGCGGGATCCGTTGCTGGCGTGTTGTGAATCCAATGGTGTGCGGGGGTCATTGTTATTAGCGACGGAGGGCATCAATGGGACCATCGCAGGATCGCGTGCGGGCGTTGATGAGGTGCTGGGCCATTTAAAATCGGATGTGCGACTGGCAGATTTATCGCATAAGGAATCGTATACGGATACGATGCCGTTTTTGCGGATGAAGGTGCGATTGAAGAAGGAGATTGTGACGTTGGGGGTGCCGGGCACGGATCCGTTGAAGGTGGTGGGTACCTATGTGAAGCCGAAGGATTGGAATGCGCTGATTGATGATCCGGAGGTGGTACTGGTGGATACGCGTAACAAGTATGAGTATCGGTTGGGGTCGTTTAAGAATGCGCTGGATCCGGAGACGGATGATTTTCGTGAATTTCCTAAGTATGTAGCAGAGCATCTGGATCCGAAGAAGCATAAGCGGGTAGCGACGTTTTGTACGGGCGGGATCCGTTGTGAGAAGGCGACGTCGTTTATGCTGGACCAGGGCTTTGAGGAGGTGTATCACCTGGAGGGTGGGATATTGAAGTATCTTGAGGAGGTGCCGGAGGCGGAGAGTCGTTGGGAGGGGGAGTGTTTTGTGTTTGATGAACGGGTAGCGGTGAATCATGATTTGGCGCCGGGGGTGCATAGCTTGTGTCGGGGGTGCCGGGAACCGTTAAGTCCTGAGGAGGTGGCATCGTCGTTGTGTGAGGAGGGGATTTGTTGTCCCTATTGTGCGAAGGATCTTACGCCGGAATTGCGTCGTGGTCGGGAGGAGCGACATAAGCAGGAGTTGCTGGCGCGAGCGCGGGATGAGAAGCATGTGGGCAGGGAGGAGGAGATTCACCACGAAGGGCACAAAGAACACAAAGGGTGAGGGAAGAGGGGAATGAGGTATGTTGTGTTAGGGTTATCCGGGGCAGGAGCCTCGGTGTATGCATTCCCAAGCAGGAGCTTGGGAACGAGGGAAAGTAAAGAAGGAATAAGGAGGGGGAGGATCACGCGAAGAGGGAGGGGAAGGAGGTATGTTGTGTTAGGGGTATCCGGGGCAGAGCCCCGGTGTATGCATTCCCAAGCAGAGCTTGGGAACGAGGGAAAGAAATAGAAGAGGGAGGGGAGAGGGGAAACGAAAGGGGGGAGAGAAAAACTTATGTGGTGGGGCGGGTACGGTTGAGTCGTTTGAATATTTTTTTATTGGCGTGGTAGATGTTTACGTATTCTTTGAACAGGTCGTCGTAGGTGCGGGTGTGTTGGGGGTTGGGTTCGTAGTGCCCGTTGTATTCAATGAGGTCGGGGATGTCGTCGAATTCTAGGTGGCCGAGTCCGTAGGCGGCCATGAATGCGGCACCGCGCACGTTGGCCTGAATAGGGTCTTTGGGCTGGAGCATGGTGCGGTTCATAACGTCGGCGAAGATTTGGCACCACACATCGGAGGAGCCACCACCACCGATAATATGGATATGTTCAGCCTTGCGACCCAGAAATTTTTCTGCGGGATTAAGCATCCAGCGGGTGTTGAGCGCCACGCCTTCGAGGTAGGCACGGATGATGTCACCCCGATTATTCTCCAGAGAAAGATTGTAAATAGACGCACGCACAGTGTGATCTTCCACCGGGGCACGTTCGCCGTAAATCCAGGGGGTATAGATAACGCCATTAGAGCCTGCGGGAACACGGTCTGCAATTCGGTCCATTATTTTATAGACGTCGGGCAGTTTTTCTTCCTGAAGAAGCTCGTCTTTGTGGTAGAGGACTTTTTCTTTGAGGAAGGTGAGGTTGCCGCCCGCGGTGGCCTGGAGTCCAATGAGGAGATACTTATCCGGGCGTGCGCAGGGCACGGAACCCATGGAGGTGGAGATGTCTGTTTTTTTGAAGGGGACATGGGCACATATCCAGGAGGAGGTGCCGAGGTAGATGTGGGGGTCGTAGTCGCGGACGGCACCGGAACCTACTGCAGCTGCGGAGGTATCGATGGCCCCGGCGATAATTTTTGTTTTTGGGGAAAGCCCGAGTTCGGTGGCAACATCCGGTAGCAGCTCTCCGACGGTGTCGGTGCACTTGATAATTTCCGGGAGCTTGTCTTTGTCTATACCGCAGTTTTTAATGAGGCCGTCGTGGTAGTGGATGTTGTTGAGGTCGCGGTTATCGGTGACCCAGGAGGTGAGAATGGAGTCGACGGTGGCAACGTAGCGTCCGGTGAGGCGTAGGTTCATGTAGTCGAGGACGTTGAGGAATTTGTAGGTCTTTTCGTAAACCTCGGGGAAAGAATCACGAATGAGGAGCATGTGCGACGCGGGGTCTTTACCCGTGAGGGAGGGCGCGCCCCCTGTGAGTCTGATGTAGCGGATGAGTTTGAAGAGGTCGTAGCCTGCAACCTTGATGGGGCCACCGATGATGGATTTAAGGTTTTCGGCCCCGCGAGAATCTTGCCAGAGGACGCAGTTCATGAGAGGAGTACCATCACGATCTACAGGAACGGTACCTTCGCCCTGGGTACTACAGCAGATGGCGATGATTTGGTCTTTGGGAACGATGTTCTGGTGAATGAGTTTTTTTGCGGTGGTACGGAAGGCGTCCCACCAGTCGTCGGGCCGTTGCTCTGCGAGTCCACCGGGTGCGTAGAAGGCTTCTACGGGTTCGAATTCCCAGGCTGCGACGTGGCCTTTGATGGACACGAGGGCTGCTTTACAGCCGGAGGTGCCGAGGTCGATGGCGAGGACGTAGGGATCGCTTGTGGGTATAGTCATTTGGACAGCTTAGCAGAACTGCGTTTAGTTTGCAGCTTGCTCCAGGGATTCTTTTCGCGCAATTTCCATGTCCTGGGAACTGGTAGTGATACTGTGTAGTGCGGTAGACAGCATTTCGTCGAGGGTGGTGACTTCCAGTCCGGTAGCAAGAGCACGGGAGTATACGGTACAGACTTTTTCCATGAGCTCGATGTAGGTGAATGCCTTGTCCAGGTTTTTACCGATAGCGAGTGCGCCATGGTTCTGGAGGATGTAGCAGTGGCAGCGGTTCACGAGCTTGGAAACTACATTATTGAGCAGGTCGTCTGATCCGGAAAGACCGTAAGGTACGATTTCAATTTTATTGCCGATAGCGACGACGACTTCGTCGAAGAGTGCAGGGACGTCGTGGTTGATGAGTGCAAAGGTACTGGCATAGAGTTGATGGGTGTGGATAACGGCGTTAACATCTTTGCGGTTCTTGTAACAGGCCAGGTGCATACCGGTTTCGACCGAGGGTTCGCGGTCGCCTTCGATGCGATCGCCTTCCATGTTGACGATGGCGATGTCTTCCACGACCATTTCGGGATAGGGAAGACCGGAAGGGGTCACTGCGGCGTAGGGGGTACCTTCGATGAGCATGGACACGTTGCCTGCGCTACCGGATTTGGTACCGAAGTAGCCGAGTTCGGAGAGGCGTTGCGCGGTCTGGAGCACTTTTTCTTTTTGTTCGGTGTAATCGCTCATGGGTCTGAAGATTCCTGTTGCTGCGTTGTTAAAGTTTTATAGATCGAGTACGTAGGTTTCGCATTTTTCGAGGACGCGTCCAATACGTTTGACAGCGTCGTCGATTATATCATCGGTATCGGCCATGGAGGTATAGATGCGGCTACCTGCGAGGGTAATGACGCCTTCGGCAGTATAGGCTGCGCCCATTTCTTCGGCAATCTTCTTACGCAGGAAGACCTGGCGCATGAAGTCAGGATTGTCCACATCCACGAGAATAACCCCATGGGTCATAAGGTGGACAATGGAGCCGTAGTTGTAGGCGAAGAAGGGGAGTTCGAGTTCGTTGATGACTTTATTAAGGCCTTCGGTGATGCGATCGCCGGCACGGCCTGCTTTGAGGGGGGCGTCGGTGCGTTCCATTTCCACGAGGGAGTAGTACCCCGCTGCACAGCTGATGGGGTTGGCGGAGAGAGTGCCACCGACGAGGGTGCGGTTGCTGCCAGCGCCGATGCCACCTGCGAAGGTGTCCATGACTTCACATCGGCCACCGACACCGCCTGCTGCGGGGTAGCCACCAGCGACGCATTTACCGAATACGGTAAGGTCGGGTGTAACGCCAAAGTAGCCTTGCGCCCCGGAGAGGCCAAGACGGAATGCGGTAACCACTTCGTCGAAGATGAGGAGGGTGTCGTATTCATCGCAGAGTTCGCGTACTTTTTGATTAAAGTCCTGGTAGTAAGGCCGTGAGCCACTTTCGGGACCGAAAGGCTCAACGATAACGGCTGCAGTACCACCGTTGGCTTTGTTCTTTTCGAGAAGTTCGCGGAGGCCGCCTTCGCCGTCAATGTTGTTGGGGTAGAATTCGTGGGTGTCCTCCAGGCATTTGTCGGGGATGCCGTGGGCTTCGAGGGAGGCGGTACCGGGGATGCGTGTACCCCAAACGAGCTGGTCGCTCCAGCCGTGGTAGCCAGCACCGACTTTGATGATGTGGCGTTTGGAGGTGTAGTTACGTGCTGCGCGAATGGCGGCCATGCAGGCTTCGGTACCGCTGCCGAGCATACGGAATTTGTCGATGGAGGGAATGTGGTCGTGAATAAATTTTGCGAGCTTGAGTTCGTATTCGTGGAAGAGTCCGGTGACGGGGCCAGCGTTGTGGAGGACTTCGATGACTTTTTCGCGTACAGGTGCGTAGTTGCTACCGAGTACGGTGGGTCCACCCGCCTGAAGGAAGTCGATGTATTGGTTACCATCGAGATCCCAAAGATAGGCACCTTCGGCCTTGACGATGTCGAGGGGGAAAGGATGGTTGAAGGCGAGGTTGTGTTGTACGCCACCGGGAATGTATTCCATGGCTTCTGCTGTGGAAGCTTTGGACTTGGCGCATTTCTCTTCGAAATATTTATCGTACTCGGCCATTTTTGGCTTGTTTACACCGTAGGGCTCTTCAGCGATAAGCTTTTTGCTTTTAGCGATAATTTCATCTGTATCGGGCCAATGAGATACAGGGCATGCTTGTTCTGTAATAGACATGATGATTGCTCCTTGTGGAATACAAGTGCTAGCTTACATTCATTTGATTAAAATGTCAATAGGAAAATGCAAAAAAACGTGCAAGTCCTTAAAAATAAATAATTTAGGGGGTTTACTTACATTAGAAAAGATGGGCCTGCGGGGCCTCGGGTGGGGCCATGCCTAAGTGCTTGTAACCCAATGGAGTAGCAACACGGCCCTGGGGGGTGCGCTTCATGAATCCGACTTGTATGAGGTAGGGTTCGTGGACTTCTTCGAGGGTTTGGCGTTCTTCACCCACTGCAACGGCGAGGGAAGAGAGGCCCACGGGACCACCTGCGAATTTTTTTATAATGGTATTGAGAATGAGGCGGTCCATGTCGTCGAGGCCAAGCGCATCAATACGGAGCATGTCTAGCGCAGCGTCGGCCATGGCCTGGGTGATGATGCCGTCGCCTTTGACTTCGGCGTAGTCGCGGACGCGGCGGAGGAGGCGGTTGGCCACCCGTGCAGTACCCCGTGATCGTGCAGCAATCTCAAGTGCACCTTCGGGTTCTATGGGTACGTTTATGATGCGTGCTGCGCGGGTGACGATGGCCTCCAGCTCTTCCGGACTATAGAACTCGAAGCGGCAGGTATCGCCGAAACGTGCACGCAGGGGCGGGGTGAGGAGTCCTGCGCGTGTGGTGGCGCCGATGAGGGTGAAGGGCTTAAGTCCTATTTTCATGGAGCGGGCGGTTGGCCCTTTTCCAAGCATGATGTCGACTTCGAAGTCTTCCATGGCGGAGTAGAGGGTTTCTTCTACAGCGTGGTTGAGGCGGTGTATTTCGTCGATGAAGAGGACATCGAATTCTTCGAGGCTGGTGAGCATGGCGGAGAGGTCGGCCTGGCGTTCGATGACGGGGCCGGAGGTTTGTTTGATGTCAACGCCCATTTCGTTGGCGAGGATTCGGGCGAGGGTGGTTTTGCCAAGTCCGGGGGGGCCGGAAAGGAGGAGGTGGTCGAGGGGTTCGTTGCGTTGTCTGGCCGCAGCGATGGTGATGGCGAGTTTTTCTTTGACGGGTTCCTGACCGGGGAAGTCGTCGAGCCGTTGTGGTCGAATCTGGTCGTCGTAGAGACCGTCATCTTCCATGGGGGTGGGCTGTATGACTTCGTCGTTTGCCATGGGGGCTCCTGTGTTTGCGTGGGCTAAAAAACTACTGGAAATAAATATAGCAGACTATCTGGTGTGTATGAAAGGGTTGGCAGGTGATATTGCTGGCTTTGCCGTGCTCTTTATTTCGCATTTCCGTAGTTATTTTTTATTGTATTTATTGTTATTTTGTGTTACTTTTAAGT
>CALAXS010000437.1 GCA_937895305.1 uncultured bacterium | reverse complement strand
CGCCGGATCTGCATCAAAATTGACATTGGCCAACTGGACCCGGGACTGGAAGGGGTTGTCGCCGAGCTCGCCTTGCTCATTGCGCACGGTGTCTTCGTCGTTGTCGATAACATCGGGAAGACTGGTCACCCGGCCTTCGGCGAGGGGATGACGCAGGGGCGAGAAGGACTGGAATTCCTGGGGTTCGTCGATACCTTCAAAGCTGCCCAGGCGCTGGAAGTACGCGCGCCAGGTATCCACTTCAGCACGCTGGTCATCATTGACACTGGCATCGGCATACCCGGTGTCACCATTAATGATGTCCCTTGCTTTGGCAGATATTTCGGGGAGATAGGTCCCTTCGTCAATGAGTCCGTCGCCGTCATTGTCTATGCCATCGAAGGCCAGGAGCAGAGCATTGGCATTGTCGTCTGTACGTCCCAGGCCGGGGAAGGATACGTCGAAATAGTAGCCGCCATTGCTGAATCGTGCAGCATCGGCTGCGTTTTCCGTACCCAGATAGGTACCACTGAAATCAACGGGCAACGCAGTACCGTCTGGGGAGCCGGAGCGTTTACCGGCAATCTTGCTGGCCAGTTCATATTTCTCAATAATGGGTGGGGCGGGCAGTGCACGGGTATCGTATTCGCCTGTGGTGGCACCACCACCGAGGGCCATTTTGTAGGGTCCGGCCAGTGTGGCTTCGCTGCCGGGTTCGTCGGTACCGCGCCCACCGGTATAGCTGTCGTCATAGACATCCTGGAAGGTGTGGGCACCCGCAGCGTTGATATTGACCTTGGCCGATTCGTCTGAAATATGGATAGCAGCACGACCCACGATTTCACAGACAGGCTCGCCGGAGTGGGTAACGCGCAGGTGGGGGATGAGCGCAGCGGTATCGTAGTTTACGCCATCGACAATGATAATGGCCGGGTCAATGCGCAGGAAGCTCCGGTCAAAGAGTTCCATGTTGATTTCGGTGTAGGCACGTTCACGTGCAGCAGCGAAGAGGCCCGCATCAATGGCAATACCTGCATCGTCTGTGACCCAGTTATCGGAGAGGCGCCAGGAATCGGTGTAGTAGGAGCTGTTATAGATCGAAGCGGGATTAATGTTAGTAGGGAATGCCTGTACGGAAAGATAGGAGTTGAATTTTACGACATTGCTGCCAAAGGTTGAGAAGGTCTTGTCGTCGTTTTGCTGCCAGCGGAAGGGCGGTGCATCGGGCTCGATGTTGGGACCGATGTATGCATAGGTGTAGTAGTCATTGACGATGAGGTCGTGGTCGTTGTCGAGGCTGTCAACATCTGCCGCGGTGAGGGTAACCGTTGCAGAGCCGTTTGGATCGCCGACACGAACAGTAATTTGGTCGGGCAGGGTGATGGTGATGGGGACTATATTACCCGTAGTGGCATCGACAACGGAGTCGGGCAGGCCGTCGGCATCGATGTCGAGGGGGATTTTAATTCCGGGGAGCGGCGAGGTAAGGAAAATGCCGACTGTGAGATCATCTGGATCATATTCTGAGGGATCATCTGCGTCGACTAAGCCATTGTTATTGTTGTCGAGACCGTCATCACGACCACTATAAGCGAAAACACCTGCTTCGATGGCTTCATCGGGGTCGTTGCCTTCATAACTGGTGCGCACTTCATTGAATGCGTCATTGTTAATTTCATCGTCTTGTTCTTCGTCAATGATACCGTTGAGATTATTATCGATGCGGTCCTCGGGGAAAAAGAGATCGCCGGGAAGGGGGATCCAGATGGAGTCGTTATAACCGTCGCCTGTATTGTCCACATCGGAGATAAAGTGGATGTCTTCTTTGGCGTACTGTGCGCCACCATAGGCAATTTCTGACGTAACGAAGGCGTGGGCATTGGCGTTGTTCTGTAAATCCAGCAACTCCGGGGTAAAGCCATTGATGTTAATAGCGGTCCGGGCGATAATCGCATCACTCACCGGATCCCTGAAAAAAGCGATGTCATCGGGGGTGTACATCACAGGACCAGCGTTCTCGAATCGGGGTATGGCGAGCCAGTCCTGGGTGCGTGGTCCCCGATAGAGGGTCTCGCGGTGGCCGTCATTAAATTCAACTACGGGCAGATTGGAGAAATCAATTTCCGGCACATTGCCTACGCTCAGAGGGGGATACCCACCATAAATAATATCATTGGGATCATAGCGCATGGCCCAGGGCTTGCCTGCGAAGGCAGCACCATTAAAAAGGGTTTTCCAGCTGTGGTCGGTGGAAGTTACATTGGGGTGCCGGATGAAGTCCTGGTTGAGGTGGGCGATAGCGATGGAGGTTGCACCGTCTGCGAGAAGATCGACCTGAACGATATTTTTAACGTTGGTGGCGGTACGCATGTCCATCTGGCTCATGCGGAAGAAGGAGAGTGCAATGGCGAGGAGGATGGTCATGATCGCAAGAGCAACAATAAGCGCAGAGCCGCTTCGGGTGGATTGCCGGCGCTTTGCCGGGGTTGTTCTATATGTTGCGCTATACATGGTATACCTCTATGGTCATCGTCCTTGATGGCCTATTTACGTCTATTTTTTTATGAACTGTGTAGGCTGCGTTGTTAACTCTGGTCCTGATTGGCGATAACCGAGGAGGGCATGGAGCGGTCGGAGCCTGCATGAATTTCTACTTGTTGTGAAAACCAGTGGCTAAAGTCCGGGGAGCCGGGAGTGACTTTTTCGGTGGTGATAAAAATTCCGGGTTGCACGATAGCGGGCAGACCGGGCTTCAGGGGTGAGCCCGATGCACCGGTTTGGGTGCTGAGCAGGGTGAGTTCGGTAAAGAGAGCCTGGTCCCATTCCTGGAGGAGGTTGCTGTTGTTGTCCGTACTTGCGCGCATTAAAGTGTAGCCGACAATGTTTGCCGTATCGTTGAAGGTTTCCATTGCGACGGCATTGGAGGACGCGTATTGAAATGCACCGGGGATGTTGATGGTGTTGAGGATAAGGGGGGCAACAGGGTCGGGAACTACACTACTCAGTGCATCCGCAATCTCTACATCGAGGAAGGTACCACCGGGTGTTTTAATGCGTGAACGGTAGAGGATATCGTCGGAGATAATGTAATCACGAAGATCGGGTCGATAGTCGTTGGTATCATCAGGATTGGTTGACCAGAAACGGGGAAGGCCCTGATCGTTTACAAGGGTGGGGTCGTCGGCAAGCCAACGTATCCAGAGTTCACGACGTTTGATGCTGATTATTTTTTCGACCAGGTCGTTGTCGATATTGTTGAGGCGGTCACCAAGATCGTTGAAGTCTTCGATAATGAGGCGAAGATCCTGGTCCTGGACAAAGAGGGCATTAAGAATTTCACTATACAGGGTGTCGCTGGTTCGGACGTTGAGCGGTGTAGAGTATTCGAGTCTGTCGGGTTGGTCGTTGTCCGAATCGTAGGGATCGACATAGGGCCAGAGCAAGTTTTGCCCGTATTGTGTCGTCACACTGAATGTATTCAGATCCTGATAGGCGGGTGCATCGTTGCTGCCGGACACATCGAATTCGCCATAGCGCAAGATGCCCTGGGTTTGGATGAGCACATCGAATTCCATGGAGAAATCGCCGGATGTATCCGGGGTAAGATTATCGGGAAACGGAGCCCCCGTATTGAATACGTTATCGAAAATGATGCCTACGCCGGAAACAGCACCTTCGCGGGTGTTATTGTCAAGAACGCCGTTTTGAATGAGCCAGTTTCTGGTTTGATTTTGCACGGTGTTGCGGGTGGCAGCGTAGGATTTCATGGTCTGGGTTTCAAAGAGGAGGGGGTTGGCGTTGGGGTTGGTCACGTAGGTGATGCGCCCGATCTTGTTGGATGAATTTACACCGACAAAGGTAAAGCCCAGTTTTGTACCGTGAAACTTGTATTGGTCGCCGAATTCTGCGGCAGAAAATGCGTTGCTGAGATCCTGGGAGAGCACGTTGAGCAGTGAGCGGGAGTTCTCGAAGTTTTTGGAAAGCACTTTACCGGTATTGAAGGAGCGTACCGCACCCGCATAGAGCGCACCGATACCGCCCATGACGGTAACGAGTATAGTCATAGCGACCAGCAGTTCAGTGAGGGAAAAGCCACGGTTTGACCCGGGGTATGTATTAATTTTTTGTGACATAGGTGACAAACTTCTCTTCTCTTCCGTCAAAGGTCGTCACAACGAAGGTGACGCGGAAGAGATCTACATCACCACCAACACGTTGCACGGAGGATCGCCATGATTCGTACAGCGCGAGGGACTGGTAGATGTCTGCGGCTTGTACAAGGGCGTTGGTGGTCGCCCATGAGGTGAGTTGGGAACCCACGCCCCCTGCGCGTACACGACCGAGTTCTGTGCGGGCGAGTGTGGCGATGGCGGTGCGTTCCGAAGCGATGTGGGTCTGGCGTAACGAGGTGGGAAATAGTTGCATGACGGCCATAATACCCACCGCGAGAATGGTGAGCGCGACCAGGACTTCGAGTAGGGAGAAGCCCTGGTTTTGTGTTGTGGTGTTGGTGTTCATAGTGCTAACTTGCAATCTTTACCCGACCGGTGGAACGGAAGAGTTCGATGGTTCGTGAAATAAAAAGGTCAGCGGCGGTCGTTTGGCCGTCGTAGTCTGTGTTGGGAATGACCAGCCGCTCTTCAGGCGCGAGGTCGGGCGTGGCCGTAACCATGAAGGTGTAGCGTTCTTTGCTGCTGTCTGTCGGGTCGAGCTGACCCGCAGGTGTAAAGACGTGGGCGGGTAACGGCTCGGTAAGATCGTTTTCATCGTTAAAGTTGACATAAACGGTTTTCATGCCCAGCTGGCCCAGCCGATCCAGGCCAGCGTATCTGGCATTGAGATCTGCGTAGAGGGGGGTGCCATGGGTTTGTTCGGGTGGAATGAGGGCAATCACCACTTCGTTGGGGAATTGCCGGAATATCCCTTCGCGAACGGTAATGGGTACAAACAAATCCCGCACTTTGTCTTTACGCACGAGAGCCGCACCGACGATGGCACGGGTAACTTCACCTGTCATCGAATCGCCGAGGGGCTCGCGGATGGTATTGCTTGTGGTGCTGTAGTTGTCCAGCGTGTACACCACCGCGGTATCGGTGTTGTGGGTGGAGGCATAGATCCGCGCTGCCTTGAGCATGGTATACAACTCCTGGGTCGTATTACCCAGTTCGTTGGAGGAGAATGCACCGAGCCGTGCAATGGAGGGGATTGCGAATGCCGTGAGCAGCCCGCCAATCGCCATGACGACGATGAGCTCGACGAGCGAATAGGCACTTTTCGCAGATTTATTGTTGCCCGGTTGTCTCATACTTAATTATACCTGATCTAGTTGTAAAATGGGGCCCAGCCGCCATTTGAATCCCAGTTATTTATGTCGTCGCCACCACCTTCAAAACCTTCCTGCGCGAAATCATAACCCAGGGTGCCATAAATAGCCTGGGAGCTCAGCATGTTTTCGCCGTTGGACCAGATAAACACGCTGAGTCCACGGGGGGCGGGGTACCCCACATCATATATTTCACCCGAATCAAGATCTTCAAAACCCCGATATATGAGCGCATTATCTGCAGCGGTCATATTGGCTGCATTGCCCGAACCCGGTAGATTGGAGGTGGGTGGGGGCAGAAAACTGCGGAAGGGGATGGCACTGGTAGCACCATCGGCTTTGTTATAGCTGCTACGCCATGGACCGGGAAAAATGTTGTAGAGGTTATTCCAGGGATCCTCTTCGATATCAATGTAGGAGGTGCCGAGTTTGCGAATCACGTCACTACGAAGATATTGTCCATAGCTTCCGATGATCTGATCGTTATTGCTGAGGGTAGACCGTCCGTCACGTAGTAAAGCGTAGAGCGTACGGGTATAGATCAGGGTAGCTGCCTCGAAATCCTGGTGGGTTCTACAGTTCACTCCATCGGCAAAAC
>CALAXS010000436.1 GCA_937895305.1 uncultured bacterium | reverse complement strand
CTTGTTGATCCCTTCATCGGACTAAGTCTCATCCCGGCAGCAACAGGGGTCTTCCGCGATATGACCCAGATTCGCTTTGAACACCCGGAATGGATACCGGAAAACTGTACCGCTTGCGGTAAATGCTACACCATTTGCCCCGATAGTGCTATACCCGGATTGGTCCACTCGGTCAATGAAGTCATCGAAACAACCATCAAGCGCATGGAATCGCGTGGTGTCGTGGTGAAGCTACTCCGTCGCTACAGTCGTGCACTGGAACGCAATCTGCGTGCATTGCTGGAAGAGCATGGTGAAGCTGCTGTTGTAAATCCCCTGGTCAGTGAAGCCATTGCCATGACCCTTAAAAAGGGTGTACCCGATGAAGCTGAAAAAGAAGCACTGACACAGGAATTCGAGCACTTTACCCGCTGCCTCAATTCGTATAAATTCTCCGTGACCAAGCCTTACTACTCCGTACGCGAAAATAAAAATCGCGGTAGTGGCGGACTCATCAGTATTACGGTGAATCCTTACACCTGCAAAGGCTGTATGGAATGCATTAATGTCTGTGATGACGATGCCCTTCGACCCAAGACCCAGACCCCGGAAACAGTCGAGGAATTGCGTAAAAACTGGGACTACTGGATGGCTCTGCCCACCACATCACCCGACTTTATACGCATTGATGACCTGGACGAAAAAATTGGTGCATTGGAAACCCTGCTCCTGGACAAGAACAATTACCAGAGCATGGTCGGGGGCGACGGTGCCTGTGTGGGTTGTGGTGAAAAAACCGTTATCCACCTGTTCATGGGCACCATTGAAGCACTCATGCAGCCGCGGGTGAAGAAACAGATTGCCAAAATCGAGGGGCTCATTGAGCAGCTTGAAAAGCATGTACGCATGAAAATGGCCGACACCATGGACCTCAGTAATACGGATGCCGTGGTGAAAGCGGTTGAAGCCCATAAAGATGAAGATCTGACCTTGGCTAACCTCAGCACATCCCTGGACGAAGGCCGCGTGGGCACCACCCTGGACCCGGATTGGCTGAAATGGACAACCCAACTCCTGGCAAAACTGAAACACCTCATCTGGCAGTATAATGTAGGTGTCACCGGCAAAGGCCGTGCCAGCACGGGTATCATCAACTCGACAGGTTGCACGTCCGTATGGGGTTCCACCTATCCTTATAACCCTTATCCCTTCCCCTGGGCGAACCACCTCTTCCAGGATTCCACCTCTATGGCGATGGGTATCTTTGAAGGCCACATGTCCAAGATGGCAGATGGTTTCAAAGCCATCCGTATGGCCGAAGCAGAGATCTCGGGCGAAGGACGCTATGATCAGCGCGATGACGATCTGCGCTACTTCAACTGGAAAGATTTCACCGACGAAGAGTTCCTCCTCTCACCGCCTGTACTGGCAGTGGGTGGTGATGGGTCTATGTATGACATCGGCTTCCAGAACCTGTCCCGCATGATGATGAGCGGTAAGCCCATCAAGGTCTTCGTAGTGGATACGCAAGTCTACTCGAACACAGGGGGTCAGTCCTGTACTTCCGGCTTTACAGGCCAGGTCAGTGATATGGCGCAGTATGGTAAAGCGCAAAAGGGTAAGGAAGAAATCCGTAAGGAAATCGCCCTCATTGCCATGGGTCACCGCACGACCTACGTACTTCAAGGCTCCATGTCTAATGTGACACACCTGATTGAAGGCTATATAGACGGTCTGAACGCACGTCGTCCGGCCCTCTTCAATATTTATACGCCTTGTATGCCGGAACATGGCATCGCCGACGACTCAGCCGCATACCAGAGTAAGCTGGCTGTTGAGTCACGGGCCTATCCCCTCATTAAGTATGATCCCGATGCTGGCGTCACCCCGGATGAATGCTTCGACCTGGACGGTAACCCGTCGCTGGACGAAGATTATGTGACCTACACGCTGAAATACACGGACGATGATGGCGAAGAAGCGAGCATGGAATTACCGCTCACCTTCGCGGACTTCGCCGTAACCGAAGGTCGCTTCCGGAAACAGTTCCAGAAAGTACCCCGTGATGCGTGGAACGAAAACATGGTGCCCCTGGCTGAGTTCCTGACCATGGACAAGGAAGACCGTGAAGACCTCTTCCCCTACATCTGGGGTCTGGACAAGAAGAACCAGCTCATGCGTATTATCCCGGCCGAACCTGTGGTGATTGCATCAGAAGACCGGATAAATTTCTGGCACATCATGAAGTCCATGGCCGGTCTCATGAACAAGGTAGATCCCACAGAAATTGCCAACTCGGTTCGTGCTGAGATGTCGCAGAGCCTGGCCAGCACCTTGATGCAAATGGCTGCAGGTGAAGGTGGTGCTTCCTTGAGTACGCTGGCTATGCCTGCACCGTCCCAAGCTGGAGGCAATGGTGGAGCTGCTGCCCCGGTCGGTGACTTTGAACCTGCCTATATCGACACCAACGAGTGCACCTCCTGTGACGAGTGCATCCAGATTAATTCGAAAATATTCGCCTATAACGAAAACAAGAAGGCTATTGTGAAGGATCCCAAGGGTGGTCCCTTTAAAGACTTGGTCCGTGCAGCTGAAAAATGCACGGCACAGATCATCCACCCAGGCACACCGGCTGACCCAAATGAAAAGGGAGTGGACAAGCTGGTAAAACGCGCGGAGAAATTCAACTGATGTCACATACAACAAAAAAAACAGACGAAAAAGCAGTTGTAGTTCAACAGTCCATTAACCAGCCCGTTTTTCAGGTGCAACCTGAGCATGGAACCTTGCGTTGGGGCATTATGCAAGCGCAAGAAAACACCACAAAGCGTGGAACGAAGGAAAATAAAAGTTAATAATGTTTGAAGCATTTCGCAAACATAGCTTTTCCCACGGGATACATCCACCCACGCACAAAGAGTTGACGAAAGGGCTGGAGATTAAGCGTCTGCCCTTTGCAGATGAACTCATCATTCTCCTTTCACAACATCTGGGTGCCCCGGCCAAGGCCATCGTCAATGCGGGACAGGAGGTCGTTCGGGGGGAGCCTATCGCCGAAGCAGGCGGCTTTGTGTCTGTACCCATGCACGCGCCAGCTTCGGGGATCATCACGAAAATAGATTTGTGTAAAAACATGCGCGGTGAGAAAACACCCGCTATTTATCTGAAACCCTATTCCGGTGCAAGTCAGGACGTGCTCTATGGTGCGGACCAGGACATCGAGCACATGGAGTCCAAGGCGGTGATTCAGGCGGTGCAGAACACAGGCGTGGTCGGTCTGGGGGGTGCGGCATTTCCAACCCATGTGAAGCTGGCGGTGCCTGAAGGCACCAGCATCGACACCGTCATCGGTAACGGCTGCGAGTGTGAGCCCTACCTCACCACAGACCACAGGGTCATGGTGGAGCATGCTAAAGACATTGTCCACGGCATGAAAGTCGTCATGAAAGCGGTGGGGGCCAAGCAAGGCATCATCGGCCTGGAAGACAACAAGCCTGACGCGGTGCAGTCTTTAACCGAGGCCGCAGTTGATGAACCCACCATCCGTGTCCAGGCCCTGCCGACCAAGTATCCACAGGGCGCAGAGAAGATGCTGACCAAGGCCATATTGAATCGAGAGATTCCTTCGGGTGGCTTGCCGAGTGAAGTGGGTGTTGCCGTGTTTAATGTGGCAACCCTTGCACAAATCGGGGAATTACTTCCCCGGCAGCAGGGACTCATTGAACGTGTGGTAACCATTACCGGACCCGGCGTGAAACGGCCCGGCAATTACATCATGGCACTGGGTACACCACTACAGTTCATCCTGGATCATGTCGGTGTAGACAAAGAAGTCAGCCAAATAATTTTAGGCGGCCCCATGATGGGTCCCGTTCTGGCGACCATGGATGTCCCCCTGACCAAAGGCGTAACAGGTATCCTGGTGCTTCGCACGCAAGACATCCATAAGCCGGGTAAAGTTTACCCCTGCATTAAATGTGGCTCCTGTATTGATGCCTGTCCCATGCACCTGAACCCGTCACGGCTGGGAATGCTGGCCCGTGCAGAACAGTACGAGCCCATGTCAGAAGACTACCACCTCATGGATTGTTTTGAATGCGGCTGCTGTAGCTATGTTTGTCCAGCCAATATCCCGCTGGTACAACAGTTCCGAATCGCCAAGGGCATTATCCGTGAACGAAAGGCGAAATCCGCATGAGTATGCGTGGGAATATAATGGAATTGCGTACGTCGCCCCACCTGCACGGTCAGAAGACCGTGGAGTCCATCATGCTCAACGTGGTGTGGGCCCTTTTACCTGTGTGTGCCTATTCTGTCTACGCCTTCGGCCTCAGTGCCCTGGCGTTGATTGTGACCTGCACACTTGTATGTCTTCTCACCGAGCACCTCGCCTGTAAATGGTCCGGTAAAGACACTTCCATTAACGATTATAGTGCCATCATTACCGGCATCCTCCTGGCCCTCACCCTTCCTCCCGCTTTCCCCTTGTGGATGGGTGCAGTAGGGGCCTTCCTTTCCATAACCCTGGGCAAGCTCCTCTTCGGAGGCATCGGCTTTAATGTCTTTAATCCGGCACTGGTCGCACGGGCCTTCCTGCAGGCGGCCTTCCCGGTAGCCATTACCACATGGACCCCCGCGTGTTATGTCGGTCGCTTTAGTGGCTTCGCGCCCTCCACCCTCACATTCCCCTTCACCACACCGCGCCCCGTTACAGACTGGGTTGCTGGTCTTGGTGTCGATGGGTTTAGCGGGGCAACCCCCCTGTCCCTCTTCAAGTTTGGCGAAACCCCGGTAGTGACCGACACCATGGCCCTGATTACAGGCAATGTGGCCGGGTCCGCAGGGGAAACTTCCGCCATTTTAATCCTGCTCTGCGGCCTCTACCTTATAGCACGCAAAATGATGGAGTGGCGTATTCCCGCAGCCATGCTGGGCATGGCCGTACTGACCAGTGGTGCCTTTTACCTTTATGACAACGTGAGCTACCCCTCCCCCGTCTTCGTCCTTTTCTCCGGCGGACTCATGTTGGGCGCCATGTTCATGGCCACCGACATGGTGTCCTCTCCCGTTGCACCTCTGGGCATCTGGATCTACGGGGCACTCATAGGTTTTATCACCGTTATCATACGACTCCTCGGCGGTTTACCCGAAGGCGTCATGTACGCAATTCTACTGGGCAACGCCTTGTCGCCCCTCATTGATACCTTTACCCAACCGCGCATCTATGGCGCACGCAAGAAAGCCAAGGCCGAGGGATGAGCGAAAATAACGAACAGATCACAGAAGCACCACAGGTGAGTAGCTTGTCCATGATTCTCACGCTGGGCGGGGTCTCCATCCTGTCGGGCTTGCTCATTGTGGGGGTCTTT
>CALAXS010000435.1 GCA_937895305.1 uncultured bacterium | reverse complement strand
CATAGAAAAATCTATAAATCCTGTCATTCCCGTGCAGACGGGAATCTCCGCGTCAGCATACTTAACCCGTACGGGAACCGAAGTTGTCGTATTTCGGTCGACTGCGCCTGTTTTCCGAGGCAGAGCCTCGGGATATGCATTCCCAAGCTGGAGCTTGGGAACGAGTTAAAATGGTTATGCAAAAACGATGGGGCTATTATATCAATTCAGGTCGGGGTGCTGCCAATGGTGGCCCATTTATAGTCGGATGATAATGTTCTTTTTGTGGAGGCCGAAGGCGACGGCGTAGTTGCAGAGGTAGAAGAGGGTGAAGCCGAATATGGCCATGGGTATGGTGCTTTGCAAGTCGACGAAGGTACCGACAAATTTGAGCAGGAGGAGTTGTAGGCAGTAGATGGCTAAAGCGTTGATGCCGAGAATGCTGAGGGTGGGGACGTTAAGCCCTTTGATGTCAGCGGTGAAGTAAAAGAGGGCGAGGGTGAGGAAGCAGAGGCCTGTAGCAGCGATGGGGTAGGGCGCGGACATGCCGTATTGGGTGAAGTACCAGGGTGCTTTAAAGTCGCCCCATTGCATTCGGAGGAGGTAGCCGAGGGCGCAGAGGCCTATGCCCCAGGCGATGCAACCCTTGAAGATGGTGCGCGTGTCATTGGTGGCCATGAGGTCGTAGGCGATAGTGCCGAGGAGGAGGCAGAAGACCCAGCTGATGGGGCCGAGTGGGCCGCCGTCGATGGATTTATTTATGGTCCATTCGCCATAGGTGGTAAAATCAGCGACCTGTGACAGATGAAACCAGGAGGCCCAGATGGGCAGGTTTTCCTGGAGGGCAATACAGAGGGTCCAGAATTGAGGGTTCATGTAAAGGAACTGATAGAGGACCATGTAGGCCACGGCGACGACCATGCGCGTGCGACCTTTTCCAAGGATAAAGGGCAGGGCGAGGAGACCCGCGAAACCGATGTCAACCAGCGCATCCCAAATCCACTGGAATTCCATGCCATAGAGGAGGGTGCCGAGGAGGATGAGGATGGTGTAGCGTTTGATAGCAGCACCGCGTGCGGGCCAGAGGCCCTTATTGTCCACGTGGCGTTGGAAGGAGAGGCGGAAACCCATACCCACAACAAACATAAAGAGCGGGGCGATGGTGTCAGCGTAGGAGAAGCCGAAGGGTGGGTAGTCGCCGAGACCGCGATGGTGTTTGAAGGCCTCGGGAATGGCGGGAAATTTACCGAGGTAGTTGACGAGGATCATGCCGAAG
Organism: uncultured bacterium; assembly: GCA_937895305.1. Lineage (GTDB taxonomy): Bacteria > Hydrogenedentota > Hydrogenedentia > Hydrogenedentales > JAEUWI01 > CALAXS01. The sequence goes on along the minus strand of CALAXS010000435.1, from coordinate 1,366 downwards.
ATAGCGTAACCGCGAATCTGATCGATGGATTGGATTCGCTTTGCTTTGTTGTCTGTGCAGTCGGTGGCGGTTCCCATTGGATGCTTTCATGGTTCGACATGATTTCGTGCGAGTATAGCATTGCTGATTGTCGTTGCTGTAGCTGGACAATGGAAGGCAACTGCTCTACTATGGAAAGTCGGTTGAAATGGATTGACAAAGGAAGTGAAGCATGGCGGAAAATGAAATTACACGGCGTACAGTACTGGGTATGGTAGCGGGTGTTACTGCGGGGATGGTGTTGCCCGTGGGTCGTAGCGCGGTGGCAGCGGAGGAAGTGTTCAAGCTGCGCTATATTGTAGCGTCGTGTATGTATGGCACGTTGCCGTTGGCGGAGATATTACCGGAGGTGCGAAAGACGGGTGCGGCGGAGATTGATATCTGGCCAGCGACCCATGGGAATCAGCGGGAACAGGTGGCGGCGATGGGGCTGGAGAAGTTCGCGGCAATGCTGGCGGAGCACAAGGTGCGGTGCGGGATGATTACGCGCTATGACCTGGGCTGTTATGGGTTGCAGGACGAGATGAAGGTGTTGAACTCGTTGGGTGGTGATTTGATGGTGGCGGGTTCGGGGAATGTGGAGGGCCCGAATCTGAAGGCGCGGGTGGCGAAGTTTGTGGAACAGTTAAAGCCCCATATTGAAGTTGCGGAGGAGCAGGGGGTGACCATTGCGGTGGAGAACCACGCGAATCAACTGTTGTGGGAACCGGATTCATTGCGGTATCTGGCGGAGCTGTCGCCGTCGGATCGGCTGGGCATCGCTTATGCGCCGTATCACCTGCCCCAGGATGCTGCGTTGCAGGCGCAACTCATCAAAGACTTGGGGCCGAAGCTGGTTCATTTTTACGCTTGGGAACATGGCTTCGGCTGTCACAAGGCCATGCCGAAAGCGCTGGAGATGCAGCAACTCCCGGGGTATGGTCAACTGGATTTCAAGCCTATGTTTGACGCGTTGGCCTCGTTTAAGTATTCAGGGCGTACGTCTATCTTTATGCACCCGACACCAAGGGGGATACCTATCCTGCCTACGGCGGGTGAGGTTACGGTGGCGATGAATCGGTCGCGGGAATATGTTGAGTCTTTGTTGTGAGGCGGGGAGGGGATACTCACCACAAAGGGCACAAAGAACACAAAGGGGAAATACCTTAACGCAGAGGCGCGGAGAACGCAGAGGAATTTGATGACCTACAGAAACGATGTACTTAATCATCACCTAAATATGATATCGTTAGATCAGGTAAAGGAAATAATACGCCTTCCTCTAGATCCTTTATAATAATTTCACTTAAAACGAACGTGCTATCCCGGCGTATCCCCTGAGTCCAGT
>CALAXS010000434.1 GCA_937895305.1 uncultured bacterium | reverse complement strand
ATGCCCTGGACATGGGTGGCATGGAATTACGCTCCGAAAATCGCAGCGAAGACGATCCCATCATCTTTGCAGGTGGCCCGGCAGTATTTAATCCTGAACCCATTGCCCCCTTCATCGATTTCTTTGTCATTGGCGATGGTGAAGATGTGGTCGTGGAAATCATGGAAGCCCTGCGCCCCATGAAAGACGCGACCAAGCTGGAAAAGCTGCAGGCCATGGAGAAAATCGAGGGCATCTATGTACCCGCCCTATACCCCTTTGAAGTGATGGACGACGGTCAAATCCTCCCCAGGGAGGATGCACCCAAAATCGTGAAGCGACTCGTCCATGATTTGGATGGAGCCACCTTTCCCACGAACTACATTGTGCCCTACACCCAGTTGGTGCACGATGGTATTGGCCTTGAAGTATTACGCGGGTGTACCCAGGGCTGTCGTTTTTGTCAGGCGGGTATGGTCACCCGTCCTGTCCGTGAACGCTCCATGGAAAATGTGGATAAGCTCATGGAGCGCACCCTGGAAAACACGGGCATGGATGCCGTGACATTGGTATCCCTATCCACCTGTGATTTCTCGCGTCCCCGCACGCTGGTTAAGAACGCTGCAGAACGCGCCCATAAAGATAACGTTTCTGTATCACTACCCTCCCTGCGTCTTGATTCCTTCGCGGTGGAAATGGCAGACATGGTGTCGGGTGTGCGCCGCAGTGGGTTGACCTTTGCACCGGAAGCGGCGTCACCCCGATTACGCGCCGTCATCAACAAATTCATCCCCGACGAAGAACTGCTCAACATGGCCAGCGAAGCCTACAAGGCGGGCTGGTCCCATGTGAAGACCTACTTCATGATCGGCCTGCCCACAGAGCGCGAAGAAGATGTTCACGCCATCGCCGACCTGTGCATTCGTACCTTAAAGCTGGGGCGCACTATCACCAACAAGGCCGGGGTACGCACTGGTGTATCAACCTTTGTACCCAAGCCCTTCACCCCTTTCCAGTGGGCGCGCCAGATTGGCATTGAAGAGACCCTGGAAAAGCAACGCATCCTCAGTGACCGGTTCCGCAAACATAGTTCCATCAAGTTTGGTCGGCACGCTGCGAACACTTCATTTATTGAGGGCCTCTTGACCCGAGCTGACCGTCGGGGTGCTGACTTGCTGGAGGCGGTCTGGAAAAACGGAGGGCGGCTGGAAAGCTGGGACGAACACGTAAACTTTCCAGCCTGGGAAAAGGCTATTGAAGATGTGAACTATGACGTGGAAGGCCAGTTTCGCGAACGCGACCCGGAAGAGCGCCTGCCCTGGGATCACATCGATCTGCTTATCCCCAAAAAATGGTTCCAGGACGATTGGCAACGGGCCATGGAACTGAAGTACGCACAGGATTGCCGTTCAGGTAAGTGTCACCTCTGCGGGGTCATCTATCGCGAGCGTGAACTGTGTAAGAACATGCTGAAAAATCAGAAACGGGGCCTCATGGAAGAGGAGGCTACCTGGGAAGGCAAGCCGGCACTAATGGCCGAACAAGCCGATCCCATCCAGCGTATCCTCTTCCGCATTGGGCGTTCTGGTGAAGTGCGTTTCCTGTCCCATCTGGAACTGAAGGAAGCCTGGATTCGTGCATTACGCCGGGCACATGCGCCCCTGGCCTATTCCAAGGGATTCCATGCCCAACCCAAAATTACATTCTCCACAGCGTGCCCGGTAGGCGAAGAAAGCACGGGCGACTATATGGATGCCTGCCTCAAGTCCTATGAGGATCCCCAGGCACTCCTGGAACGCTTGGGTACCAAATTACCCACAGGATTTCACCTCTACAGTGCAGAAGATATCCCCCTGCGTGCACCGTCGTTGATGAGTGCCGTGGAGGGCTTTGCCTATTCATTTCATACCGACATCGCTGCATGCGAACTGACCACGAAAATTGAAGATATCCTCGCCCGGGATGAAGTTATGGTAGAGCGCAAGGTCAAGCAGAAAAAGATTCGCGGTCGTAGCCAGCCCCGAAAATTGAGCATGGTAGACATACGCCCCATGATCCATAGCTTGACCGCCGAAGAAGGTGCTGACGGCAAGACCGTGGTTCATTTTGAAACCAGTCTTCATGACCATCGCCTTGCCAAGCCCAAGGAAATCCTCTGGCTCCTGGGCCTGGTAGAGGCACACACCCGTATCCTGAAAGAGAACACCTTTTTATCCAGCCTGGACATGGGTGTACAGGCACCAGTCTAATCGAAGCGGATAGCAGATCGCTGCCAAAGAAAAAAAGTACACCCCCGAAGGTTTAACCACATGAACCTGTAATGGTAGGCTATCCCCTATCAAGGCGACATGGGAGTCCGGCAGTTTTGGATCAAGGTACTTTTCAATTAAGCACATTCATAGACCAGCTTCTCCAGTTGGGTGTACACCGCTATAGCGTTGGAGTGGGCATATTTTTATTTGTTTTGCTGGGCCTTTACCTTCGGCCCAAAGAACAAGGCACACAACAGTCTATCGT
>CALAXS010000433.1 GCA_937895305.1 uncultured bacterium | reverse complement strand
GCTCATTGTGGGGGTCTTTCAATTGACCCTGCCACGCATCACCGAGAACAAACGGATTGCGCTGGAACAGGCCATCTTTGAAGTTCTGCCCGGTGCTGTAACCAAACAGGCCTACGCTGTGGACGGCGCGTCCATTACCCCACTGGAAGAAGGCATCAAAGCGCCCACCCAGATCTATGCTGGCTATGATGATGCCGGGAAACTGGTGGGGGTCGCTATTGAAGGTGCTGCCATGGGCTATGCCGATGTGATTCGTGCCCTCTACGGCTACTCGCTGGAAAAACAATGCGCCATCGGCATGACCGTATTGGAAAGTAAAGAAACGCCCGGCCTGGGGGACAAAATATCAAAAGATGAAAAGTTCCAGAGCAACTTCGACGGTCTGCAAATGCAATTGAATGAAAGCAGGGACGGCCTGACCGAGGTGGTGAAAGGAAAGAAGAGCGGAACAAAAGAAAATCCCTGGGAAATTGACGGCATCACCGGAGCAACCATATCCTCCGTCGCCATGGGTAAACTGATAAACGAGAGTGGCCAGGTGCTGGTGCCTGTAGTGATGAAGGAACGTGCCACATTGGAAGCAGGTGGATCATGAGCGTACAACATGAAAATATGGAAATCTTCCTCAAGGGTCTCTGGAAAGACAATCCGGTCTTCGTCATGCTCCTTGGCATGTGTCCCGTATTGGCCGTGACCAACTCCCTCATGAACGGCATCGCCATGGGCCTGGCCAGTACCTTTGTTTTATTCTCATCCAGCACCCTCATCTCCATCCTGAAAAACATCATTCCCAAACAGGTCCGCATTGCAACGTATATCGTCATCATCGCCACCTTTGTTACCGTGGTCGACTACCTCATCCAGGCCATCAGCCTGGACCTCTACAAAGCACTGGGTGCCTTCATTCAGCTCATCGTAGTGAACTGCATCATCCTCGGTCGCGCAGAAGCCTTTGCATCGAAAAACTCCGTGAGCAAATCCATGCTCGATGCCCTCGGCATGGGCGTGGGCTTTACCATCGCCCTCTGCTGCCTGGGGGGTACCCGTGAACTACTCGGTAGCGGCTCGCTGCTGGGATTCTCCATATTGGGCGAAAGTTATGAACCCTGGGCCATTATGATTTTGCCACCCGGTGGTTTCTTTGTGCTGGGTGCCTGGCTCCTCCTCTTTGCTGCACTCAAGGAACGTAAGGCGAAAGGAGAAGTAGCATGAATCCAGACTCACCAGCCTTCATCTTCCTGAATGCATGTATCGTGAACAACTTTGTACTGAGCACCTTCCTGGGCATCTGCCCATTCCTGGGTGTATCCGGTAAATTCGAGACCGCATCACGTATGGGCCTGGCGGTTATGTTCGTCATGCTCGTAAGCTCCGTCTGTGCCTATGGCATCAACACAGTACTGGTCCATTTCGAGGTGGAATTCCTGCGCCTTATCTGCTACATCGCAGTAATTGCATCGGCCGTGCAGCTTGTAGAAATGTTTCTGAAAAAATTCAGCCCCGGACTCTTCCGCGCGCTGGGCATATTCCTGCCCCTCATTACCACCAACTGCGCCATCCTGGGCCTTGCCCTCTTCCAGACTTTTAAAGAATATAACTTCATTCAATGCCTGGCCTATGCCGTGGGTGCCGGTGCCGGGTTTACCCTGGCCCTCATCATGATGGCGGGTCTGCGTGAAGAACTCGAGTTGTCCGAAGTGCCCAACGTCGCCAAAGGCGCGGCCTTGAGCCTTATGCTCGCAGGGATTCTTTCCCTCGCGTTCATGGGCTTTGCCGGCCTCGGTTCGGGGGGCTAGAAGTATGGTCATGCAATACCTCATTACCATGGGAATAATTTTTGTACTGATAAGTGGATGGGTCGTCTTCGACCGCTTTGCCAGAAGCCAGGGTGTACGTTCGCCCTTGTGTATGCTTCGCGGGGGATGTGCTCATTGCAGTTGTGGCGTTAACGATTCGAAGGGGAAAGCCTCCCCTTCTGCGAGGAGAAACTCATGAAACTGAACGAGTATGATGTAACAGAACCCTATCACGCGATCATCAAGTCCACTACCCTGCTGACCCCGGCGGATCAT
>CALAXS010000432.1 GCA_937895305.1 uncultured bacterium | reverse complement strand
GGCGAGCAAGAATTGCTATGAATAATGATCCATCTGCGCAAATCACACCACTAGCGACGCATGAATGCTGGTGGGGCAGCGACCAAATGGTCTTCTATGGCGGCACCCACCCGGAACCCTTGCTCGATTCCCACTGCAAAGTTATCAACGTACATACCGGCGTGATCCGCATTATCGGTGCCGGGGCCTGGTGGGAAGGCGGCACGCCGAAGGAGTTGACCAAGGAAAACTGGTGGCACGGCAACGGCTCCGACGACGGACGCTGGGTCGTGGGCGATAACTGGCATGGCGACATCGCCCTCTTCGAGGCCAAGACCACCCGCAAGCGCATCCTTACCACGGGCCACCGGACCTATGGCGAAGGGCGCCCCATTAATGGCAAGGTACCCCACCTACATGTAAGCTTTGATCGGGTGGGTAAGCAGGTCATCTTTACGTCCCATAAACTCGGCGATGTGAACGTCTGCGTCGCTACGGTGCCGGATGTGTGGCAGACCGAGAATCAATGAGGAAGTGTTAGGGGCTTGGTTCATCGCAAGGCGGACTAATTGCCTTTAACAATTCCTGTAACTCAGGTAAGTCCCCTTCAAGAATGGCCCAGAGTTCGCTCCAGTCCACACGATGGTATTCATGGACGATTACATTGCGTAGCCCAATGATTTTTGCCCAGGGAATATGGTCATTGTTTTTCCGAAAACTTTCTGAAAGTCGTCGTGTTCCTTCGCCCATAATTGTGAGTTGGTGCAGAACTGCTGACTGGCGAAGACGGTCTTTTGCAAAGGATTCATAGTCTGTATCCAAAAGGAAAGCATGTATATCATCCAGTGCAAGGATGAGGTCTAATAATACACCCTGATCACGATCCATAGATGGACTCGGTATGTTCAAGTATGGCCTTTCGCCGAATCCAGTTCCGGCTTTCCTCAACCGCGCGTTTACTCACGAGGTCGACTGGTCGCTCAAAAAGTTCTTCCAGAGCTTCCTGCACTTCAAGGTGTTCAAAGGCACTACGCTGCGCAGCCTGGTCAAAGGTAACCAGTAAATCGAGGTCACTATCCGGCCTGAAATCATCCCGCAGGGCAGACCCAAACACTTCCAGCTTCTGGATGGACCATTGCTGACAGAGCGCATTTAGTTTTTGTTGCGGTATGGCTACCTGCATAGCTTTGACCTTATACGTTTCTACTGTACGCATCCTATCAGATTACATTATAAACGACAAAAAAACCGCAACCCGGAGATTGCGGCCTTAAAAATTAAACTATACTTCTCACTACTTCCCGCTGACCATGGCCTTCATGTACTCACGGTTCATGGTGGTGATGTTTTCCACCTTGATACCTTTAGGACAGACCGCTTCGCATTCGTAGTACTTTGAGCAGGAGCCGAAGCCTTCCTTGTCCATCTGCTGCACCATCTTGATTACGCGGGTGGTGCGCTCGGGGTTGCCTTGGGGCAGGGTGCAGAGCTGTGTTATTTTTGCAGCAGTAAAGAGGGACGCAGAAGCGTTTGGGCATGCCGCGACGCAGGCACCACAGCCGATGCAAGACGCGGCGTCCATGGCGATGTCGGCAGCAGGTTTGGGAATGGGGATAGCGTGAGCGTCGGGCGCCTGGCCCGTCTTCACGGTGATGTAACCCCCGGCCTGAATAATGCGGTCCAGTGCGCTCCTGTCCACAGCGAGGTCTTTAATCAAAGGAAAGCCATTGGCGCGGAAGGGTTCGATGATGATGGTGTCGCCATCCTTGAACTTACGCATGTGGAGCTGACAGAGCGTCGTTTCCGACTGTGGCCCATGGGCCACACCATTAATCACCGAACCGCACATGCCACAGATGCCTTCGCGGCAGTCATGGTCAAAGGCGATGGGCTCTTTGTCTTCCCGTTCCAGACCGTCATTCACCACGTCCAACATCTCGAGAAAAGACATGTCGGTGGAAATGCCGTCGGCCTTGTACGTTTCCAGCTTACCCGGATCGTTTGGACCGCTCTGGCGCCATACGCGCAGCGTAATATTTATTAATTTACCAGCCATAATGCTCCGTGCTCCTTCTGGCGCGCCCTTGGGCGTTACTTGTAGCTCCGTTGCGTCAAGTGGACTTCTTCAAAGGTCAGTTCTTCTTTGTGCAACGTGGGGTTGGACAGGTCACCCGTATTTTCCCATGCGGCGACATAGGCAAATTCGGCGTCCTTACGCAATGCCTCGCCTTCTTCCGTCTGGCTTTCCTCGCGGAAGTGACCACCACAGGACTCGCTGCGGTTCAGCGCATCCAGACACATCAGCTCGGCCTGTTCCATAAAATCGGCAACGCGACCGGCCCGTTCCAGGCACTGGTTAAAGGTACCGGGCGAACCCGTTACGTTCACATCTTCCCAGAACTCCTGACGCAATTCGGGAATCCGTTGCAGGGCCTTCTTCAGCCCGGCTTCGTTGCGGGCCATACCGCAACCATCCCACATGAGCAGGCCCAGTTCGCGGTGAAATTCGTTCACTGCGCGTTTGCCTTTGGAATTGACCAGGGTGTTAATCCGTCCAGCAACTTCTTCTTCCACCTTCTTCACTTCAGGATGGGCTGCTGTTATTTCCGATGGCCCCGCCGTAGCGAGATAGTGCCCCACCGTGTTGGGGATGACGAAATAGCCATCGGCCAGACCCTGCATGAGGGCCGAAGCACCGAGGCGGTTCGCACCGTGGTCCGAGAAGTTCGCTTCACCAAGGACATGGAGTCCTGGCAGGTTACTCATGAGGTTATAATCGACCCAGAGCCCGCCCATTGTGTAGTGGACGGCGGGATAAATCATCATAGGCGTTTCGTAGGGATTGTCATCCACTATACGCTCGTACATTTCAAAGAGGTTGCCGTACTTGGCTTCCACCACATCGCGACCATCGCGCTTGATAGCGTCTGCGAAATCGAGGTACACCGCCAGGTTCTCGCCACCACCCACGCCTTTGCCCTCGTCACAGACCAACTTCGCATTACGGGAGGCCACGTCACGGGGCACCAGGTTACCGAAGCTGGGATATTTTTCTTCCAGATAGTAGAAGCGATCCGCTTCCGGAATATCGCTGGGCTTGCGGGGGTCGCCGTCCTTGCGCGGTACCCAGACACGGCCGTCGTTCCGCAGGCTTTCGCTCATGAGCGTCAGCTTGGATTGGTAATCGCCATGGACCGGGATACAGGTCGGGTGAATCTGGGTATAGCAGGGGTTGGCAAAAAATGCGCCACGCTTGTGAGCGCGCCAAGCTGCTGTTACGTTGCAGCCCTTGGCGTTGGTGGAAAGATAAAAAACGTTACCATAACCGCCTGTGGCCAGAATGACCGTATCCGCCAGGTGCGTTTCCAGCTTACCCGTCACCAGATTCCGCACTACGATACCGCAAGCGCGTCCATCCACCACAATCAGGTCCAGCATTTCGCGGCGTGTATACAGGTCCACATTACCAACAGCCACTTCCTTCATGAGTGCGCTATAGGCACCGAGGAGCAACTGCTGCCCTGTCTGCCCACGGGCATAGAAGGTACGGGAGACCTGAGCACCGCCGAAAGAGCGATTGTCCAGATACCCACCATAATCACGAGCAAAAGGCACACCCTGGGCCACGCATTGGTCGATGATGTTGACACTCACCTCAGCCAGACGATGGACATTGGCTTCGCGTGAACGATAGTCGCCACCCTTTACGGTGTCATAAAAAAGCCGGTGTACGCTGTCGCCGTCATTGGGGTAATTCTTGGCAGCATTGATACCACCCTGGGCAGCGATACTGTGAGCGCGACGGGGGCTGTCCTGAATACAGAAGTTTTTGACCTTGTACCCCATCTCGGACAGGGATGCCGCAGCCGAGGCCCCGGCCAGGCCCGTACCCACCACGATGACATTAAATTTACGCTTGTTCGCCGGATTCACCAGCTTCATATCAAACTTGTGATTGGTCCACTTTTCGGCCATAGGGCCAGCAGGGATTTTTGCGTCTAACATCAGCCTGCACCTCCCGTGAATGTCTTGAACAGAATATAAACCGGAACACTCGCAAAGCCAACAAACAGGACTAGCGCAATAAGACGCGCTGCAATATCCGCCTTTGCTGTGTTTTTATCCGAGAGTACCCCCAGCGTCACCACCACGGAAGCGATAGCATGACTCAAGTGACTGGCCACGGCACAGAGTGCAAAGATATATAACAGTGACCAGCCCGGATTCGCAAAGGTATTCCAGACTACGCCATACAGTCCCTGTTCCTCGCCACCAAGTGTAGCGCGAGCACCCTCGTGGCTACTCAGGGTGAACTGCCAGAGGTGCAGGATGAGATAGCAGAGCACGATAATCCCCGTAAGAATCATGAATCGCGTCGCGGGCGATTTACGGCCCACATACTGCTGACTCTCATAGCGGTTCGTGCGCGCTTTGCGACTGGCCTTGGCCAGACTCGCAGCCAGCGACATATGGATAACAAACGCGGCAATCAGTCCGATGCGTGCCGCCCAAAACAGGGCACCCATAGAACGTAACTTCTCCGGATACGCGTTAAAGGTTTCTGCACCTGCAAAGATAAGCAGGTTACCCGCCATGTGGACGAACAAAAACAGGACCAGCATGATGCCTGTGATACCCACGGCAAATTCCTTGGCCAAACTGCTGGTCCAGCGGGAGGGTGCTGATGTGTTTGTACTCATAGCCCCGGTAATCCCCTTCCTTCGCGGTCGCTTATTTCAAGGGCGACTGGCCTCAAACCAGGCTCCCGGTGCGGTAATGCCACGATCCAATCCGCACGAACCCCATGGTACTCCTTTTAGGAGGCCCAGGTCCAGTATTCGGGTCCTCTTTCCTCCCATTTTTTACTGAATTTTTTTTAGAATCCGTTGATTACTTGTTTATTTTTTAGTGTGACGTTATAACAAGATACACACGAATGCATATAGAGAACGTATGGACACGCTATGGGAGGTTATTACATGGCCAAGCAAGGTATTTTTGATGATGCTATCAAACGACTGGACGAAGCATTTGAACATGCGAATATTGACCCGGAAGCGCTGGAAAAACTGAAGCACCCCAAGGCCATCATGCAGGTCTCTATTCCGGTGCGCATGGACGACGGGACCCTGCGTGTCTTCGACGGCTACCGTGTACAGCACGACGATACCCGTGGGCCCACCAAGGGCGGTATTCGTTACCACCCCCAGGTAGACCTGGACGAGGTGAAGGCTCTGGCCTTCTGGATGACCTGTAAATGTGCCGTCGTCGGTATCCCCTATGGCGGTGCCAAGGGCGGTATCTCTGTGAATCCCAAAGAGTTGTCCCGCATGGAGCTGGAGCGCCTCAGTCGGGGTTTCGTCCAGCGCATGGCCGATTTTATCGGTCCGGATACGGATATCCCCGCACCGGACGTTTATACCAACCCTATGATTATGGGCTGGATGATGGATGAGTATTCCAAGATTAAGCGTATCCATTCCCCCGGTGTGATCACAGGCAAGCCCGTGGAAATCGGCGGGAGTCTGGGCCGTGGCGACGCCACAGGCCGGGGTGCCTATTACTGCATCAAGGAACTGGAGAAGAAGCGCGGCTGGAAACCGGAAGAAATTACCGTCGCTGTCCAAGGCTTTGGTAATGCAGGCCAGGCGGTAGCCAAGCTCCTCCATGATGATGGTTATAAGATTGTCGCCATCAGCGATTCTCAAGGCGGTATCTACAGTAAAGACGGATTCGATGTGCCCAGCATCATCAAGACGAAAAACGACTCCCGCCAGGTCAAGGCCGTCTATTGTGATGGGGCCCTCTGTACCGCTGTACCTGCTGACACCGTGACCAATGCGGAACTACTGGAGCTGGACGTGGATATCCTCATCCCCGCTGCGCTGGAGAATGTCATCACCGATGAAAACGCGAAGAACATCAAAGCAGAGATTATCGTCGAGGTAGCGAACGGCCCCCTGAGCAGTGCAGGTGACCGCATCCTGCGCGACAAGAAACACCTCATCCTGCCGGACATCCTGGCCAATGCAGGTGGCGTAACCGTGAGTTACTTCGAATGGACCCAAAACAAGGCCGGCTTCTACTGGACGGAAGAAGAAGTACACCAAAGGCTACAAGCCATCATGACCCGCGAATTCAACAACGTATACGACATCATGGAACGTAAGAAAATTGACATGCGTACCGCCGCTTACGCCCACGCATTAAGTCGTATCGGCACTGCCATATCGTCGCTGGGTACCCATGCTTTCTTTTCCAACGGTACGCACTAGCGTTGAGTAGCAGAAGGCGTTTTTTACTTGTTACCAAGCTCTGCTCAGGAAAACAGGTGTATTCAACTGGCAATGTTACGGCCTCAGTCCCAACTCGGGTTAAGCATGCTAACACGGAGATTCCCGCCTTCCGCGGGAATTGTCAAGATGGAAGTAAT
>CALAXS010000431.1 GCA_937895305.1 uncultured bacterium | reverse complement strand
GGGATATTGACCGCATCTTTGATATGTCCCGAACGTTCAACAAAATCTTGTTTATCGGTGCCGTCATATTGCGTCTCCGGGCGGAGATCGACAATAGTCCCATCCCCCGATTCCTGAATTCGTATCAAGGTGTCCTTACCGACGATGGAGGTATTCAGGGATTCGCTATACGCATCTTCCGGTACTTCGCCGGTGTGTTGAATGCTTTTATGACCCTGACACAAGGGGTGTCCCTCGGTCTTCCATTTGGCAAAGCCACCATCCAGAACATGAACATCCTCAAAGTTTACTGTTTCCAGAATCCAGAAAAGTCTGCTCGCGCGTTTCAGGTCCGATGCCGCTTCCATGGCACTGTAGACCACGATGGTTTTTCCACGCTGAATCCCTGCGCGATAGATCAGGGTTTCCACGGTGTGCTGATCTTTTAGCAGACCAATAACGCCATCCCGCTCCTCAGACAGGGTGTCCGGATCCAGGTGGATGGCACCATGTATATGGGCTGTTTGATATTGGTCTTCAGGGCGGGTATCCAAAATGGTATACCCTGATGCAGCACAGAGATCTTCCGTGTTGATGAGTATGGACTCGCTGTTTGCTGCAAAGGCTATGGCCAATAAGCCTATAGTTAACATGGTGCTGACCCCTCTTCTGTTTAAGTTAAATGAGCTGCCGTTGTTTTACATCAATATACTGCGAGACCAGTTCAGGCATGAGCGTGGCATAGCGGGGGAAATTAAGGGTAATGCCATCGCGGTGCAGTGTTTTTTTCAGGGTCTGCAGGTCATGCCATTGTAGATGCCCTGCCAGTTGATCGTATATATCTTCCGTACTCGTAGCATCACCCTGGGTGAAGAGTGGTTTGGCCTTGGGCGGGATAAGTGAATTCACCAGTATGAGGTGACGCCTGGAAAGGAGTGTGGCCTGCTCTTCAAATTGCTCGGAAAGTATGGGGTCGTCCAGATTCGTGAGGAAGATGATTAATGCACGACGACGAAGGCGCTGCATAATGCCTACGGACAACTCTT
>CALAXS010000430.1 GCA_937895305.1 uncultured bacterium | reverse complement strand
ACAGGAATGACGATTATTGTTCACTAAAACAATACCTGTAGATTTTAGTCTAAAGCCAGAACCCTGCTCGAAAATTACCAGGCATCTACAATTGCGAGGAGGCGGAGCCGACGGGATAATCTCTTGCTCACGATGGCCTCATGAGTGAAAAGTAGCGCATATCAACCTTAAAACGCGCTAAGAGGCAGATGATTTCATTGTCCGAATGGAAACGACAAAGAGTCCGCAGAAGAGGAGGAGGATGGCTCCCAGGTGGATTAGCGTTTGCACCGGTTTTCCTTCCGCACCGATGAGCGGCATGGGAACGGGCTCCGGGAAGAGGTCAGGGAAGGTGAGCGTGGTGTAGTAAACCCCTGTAAGGGGATCCAGGTTAATATTTTCCTGCTCACCACGCCAGCTAATGAAAAACTGATCATTACCCAGATAGTCAATATCAAAAGGATCTTCATAATTGAACGTAAATGAATTGTCAGCATTGTCGGCCAGTAGCGTGGCAGATGCCCACGTTGCTCCATGGTTCTCAGAGTAGGTGTAGAGTAGATTGATAGGGGTATCGGTGCTTTCTGGTAAATTATTGTTGGAGAGCCAGGCCACGACAAAGGTGTTATTGAGAGCTAATAATTTCATATTACTATCAAGGGCTTCATCTACGGGCAGATTGTTTATATGCACAGGCGTGGGTGCTGTCCAGGTCGCTCCGTTATCGGTGGAGCGCACTGTGTAGATATTATGAACCGTATTGGTGCCCGGAGCATAGGGGTAGTGATGAAATACACCGAGCCAGGTTCCGTTGGAGAAGGCCAGTTGGGGTCTGTTCCGCCCTGGAAGGGAAGCTCCCCCGACACCATCGGTGTAGACCCAGGTTGCCCCCTGATCGGTGGAACGGGCAAAGTGAAGGCCACCGTTAAAATTCCCGGAACTGTCATGATTTTCCCACAGAGCCCCAATAGACCCGTCCGGGTGATTAGCATACTGAATGTCTCCGAAACCCGACACCGACTCAGCAACAATGGGCGAATCCTCCAGTGCCGTCCAGGTCGCCCCGCCATCACTGGTGGTCGTCTGCCAAGCTGCTGGACCATCGTAAATTGAGAAAAACAATCGATACATATCGGGTTCAACGGTTATCATTCGTTGGCTTTGAGAAGGATGATTAACATACAAGCCTCGTTCAAAATCTTCCCGTGTTACCAAGGGTGTATTTCCTGAATCATAGGTAATTGTATTGATCTCAAGCCAGGGGAATACAAAAAGCTGGTTGAGTTCCACACCAGCAAAGAGGCGAATTTTATCGTCGGGTAAAAATTCACTGTGCAGAAACTGAAAACCCTGAAAATCAAGCAGGGCCTGGACTTCCCGCTCTACCATGGGCAGCTCTGACCAGGTAATCCCATAATCAAACGACTCCCGTGCGAAAATAGTCGAAAAATCGCTCAATGCCCACAGTTCGCCATTCCAGAACACCACAACATGACCCTCCCCGTCACTTAGAATATGGGTAGAACGCAGACTGCCAATATCCTCATGATTATCAAAGACCAGGGGATGTATTTCCCCCACTATAGGTTGGGCGGAACCGCTTCCGCAGAGTGCCGACACCCCCAAGAGGAGGATTGTGAAGCCAATTTTCATGAACATTATATGCTCCCCAGAAATAGTTTAGCATATTTCAAGGACTAAAAGTGCAGGGACCCAACGAACCTTTTCTCACCCGGTCCGAATATGGCAGAATGGTCCCCGTAACCGCGTACCGGAAGGAATATCCATGAAGTATCGTCGCTTTGGTAAAACAGAACTGCAAATCCCTGTCATCAGTTGCGGGGGTATGCGCTATCAACAATCCTTTACGGACGATGTTCCAGTTGAGGAGGACTGCCAAAAGAATCTGGAGGCCTGCATCCATCGCTCGCTGGAGTTGGGTATCAACCATATTGAAACCGCGCGGGGATACGGCACCAGCGAGTATCAGCTGGGTAAAATACTGCCGACCTTGCCTCGTCACGAAATGATAATTCAGACGAAGGTGGGGCCCGAAGACGATGTCGATAAATTCATCGCCACCTTTGAAAAATCCATGGGCCTTCTCAATCTGGACTATGTCGATTTATTCGCCTTCCACGGCATCAATAACGATGTAGAATTGGAACGCACAAAAAAATGCTTCGATGTCGCACAGAAGTGGAAGGCCGAAGGGCGTATCCGTCACATCGGATTTTCTACCCACGGGCTTTGTGAATCGCTGGTCAAAACCATTGAAACGGATCTCTTCGAGTACATTAACCTTCACTGGTACTACGTCCAACAGGACAACTGGGCCGCTATCGAAGCTGCAACCCAGCGCGACATGGGGGTCTTTATCATCAGCCCCAACGACAAGGGGGGGAAGCTCTACGAACCCTCCGCTAAAATGGTCGACCTCTGTTCACCTTTACATCCCATGGTTTTTAACGGGCTCTATTGCTTGGCGCGTAGTGAAGTACATACATTGAGTTGTGGTGTGTCTTGCCCTGAAGACTTTGAGATTCATCTGGAAACGGCAACAAAGAGCGAAAACGCTGCTGCGGAAATTGCACCCATTCTGGCGCGTGTTGATGCAGCGGCCCATGAAGCGCTGGGCGAAGACTGGTACAAGCATTGTTACGACGGCCTGCCGCAGTGGTACAACACGCCTGGCGAGATAAACATGCAGGTCGTACTGCGACTGCATAATCTGCTCAAGGCCTTCGACATGGAGGACTACGCCAAGATGCGCTATAACCTCCTCAACGAAGCAGGGAGCTGGTTTCCCGGTAACAATGCTGCAGAGGCGAAGAGCCTCGACTTTACGACGGCCCTGAAGGATTCTCCCTTTGCCAATCGCATCCCCGGTGTACTGGCAGAGACCCATGCTGCACTGGTAGGTGCGCAGGTTAAACGATTACAGCAGGACGATGAATAGACACATCAGTCTTCGCGAATAGCCACGCAGAAGATGGACAGGCCGAATGCCAGTGTGCCTACCTTCAACCATTGTCGTTCCAGCCCTAACGCGAATTCGCCCAGTCCTTGCTCCAATGCACCGGGCCGTTGCAGATCCGAGTCGGTAGCATTACGCCTCAATAGTCGCGATGCTGCCGCGAGTGGAAACAATATACTGTTCCAGTGGGTCATGCGCTGAATCTGCCATCCCGTTCCTGCCATGGTCGCACGCAGGGTCTTTCGTGTGAAGCGACGTCCGGTTTCCACAGCACGGTCATGGGCAGAATACAGCCAGGGGTAGGCGGGTACGTTACACAACAAAATCCCACCCGGCCGCGTGATGCGTGCCAACTCATGAAAGGCACCCTGCGGATCATTCACCTGTCGATGATATAAAACATCCAGGGATAAGACGGTATCGGCGCATCCTGCCGCAAGGGGGATGGCCTCTGCGGAAGCCTGTAGCAACTGTGTAATGGACCGCTGCTTTGCATGGCCCAGCGCCAGGGGGGAAAGGTCCAGTCCTGTGCATGTGCAATCCCCTTCAACCCGCGAAAGGATGCCCCCGGTCCCACAACCCACATCGACAAGGTGATGGGGTAGGGGCGGTCCCTGGCGCGCCAAGGTATCCAGAACCAGAGCATGAAGACCTTTGTACCACCAATGGCGGTTTTCCTCTTCAAAGAGCGTTTTATATTCTTCCGGCTTCACAGCTTTGCGATTCACTCCAGTCATGTTATGATTAGGCTGCTATTCTGAAGCAGCGTAATAAAGGAATCAAGATGGCTACAGTAAATTCAGTACCCCGCCAGAGTATACCAGCCTTGGGTATGACCCTAATCCTTCTACTTTTTCTGGGGTGCAACCCCGGTATTGATAATAAGCGGGACATGCACGGCTACGCAGAGATTCATACGGTGGTGCGTTCCGGTGATGTTGAGGTGGCCGAAAAATTGATTATCGAATCCGGGGCCAAGGTCAACAATACGGATGCGGATGGCTTAACGCCCCTGCACCATGCTGTGAAATCAGATGATCTGGCCATGACCAAGCTCCTCCTCCAATATCGTGGGGATCCGACGATGACCACGAAAAAGGGGTGGGACGCAGTACACCTCGCTGCGTGGCGAAACAATACGCTCATGCTTGACCTTGTGCTCAGCTATGGCGGCATCATTAACCGGAGCACCCCTGAAGGGTGGACCGCGCTGCACATGGCTGCCTGGAAGGCCTCGCCCGATCTCATCGACAAGTTATTGATGGACTGGTCCACAACAGCACAACATGGTAAGCCTGATGTAAATCAGAAAGATCAGGAAGGAAGAACACCGCTGCTTCTCGCAATGCAAAAGGGAAACCTGGGGGTCTGTAGCACCCTGTTGCGTAAAGGTGCTGATGTGAATGTGGCGAACAAGGATGGTGATACACCGCTCCACCTCTTGGCGGGTTCAGGCAACGTTGACCTGGCCCAGCAGTTTATTCTGAGCGGAGCGAATCTGACGCAGTACAATGGCAATCAGAAAACACCCTTTGACATGGCCATGGAAAAGAATGACGAAGTCCTGGCGCGTTTTCTGTGGGCGAATGCGAACTGATTCGGGCAGTTGCTACAGATTCAATCGATCAACAACATCGGCCCATGTACGGTTAATAGGGAAATCGCCCGGGTACTTCTCGAAAGAGACATGCCCATCCATGTAGAGGATATTTCCGCCACCGGGCAAGTGGTTAAAGCCCATGGGATCCATATCAATCCGGTCAAACATTGCCGGAATCGCACTCTGCGCAATGTTCGCCTGCGATGGATTGTTGATATCTGTAATCAGAAAACGTTCAATCCCCTCCTTCAGGCGCATCACATTATGGATCTGCCCGAAATCATCCTCATAGGTCCAGGTGTTTTCCAGGAGTTCCACGTTGCCAGTGAAGAGATTGGAAAAGGAATCCAGAAACATAGTGGAAACATCCCCGGTGCCCGGCTCTTCAATCCACCGGCCTTCCAGTAGAAATCCGGTATAAAAGTAGGAGATGGAACTCAAGAGACATGGATTGGTGGAGCCATTCATACGACTACCATTGGGACCGTCTGGACGATTCCATATTCCGGACTGGACCCGCTCCACGGCATCAGGACTGGAAAGGCAGGTCAGAACCCGTGACTCACTCAGGTATTCAGGATAGACCGAAAGCCCATCGACCATGAGCACACCCGTGTTGGGTTGATCACATTGATCACCAATTCG
>CALAXS010000429.1 GCA_937895305.1 uncultured bacterium | reverse complement strand
CCATTGCCTGTATCGAACAATGATATACGGCTTCCCGCTACTTGTCAGAGCTCCACATCATGGGAAACTGCGGCCCGCTAAATCGCTCCCCCGGTTTCGGAATCGTGGGCTGTTCCTTCATCTTGTCCTCGTTAAAGTGATGCTGACCCGGTTTATAGGTACAGGCCGTCGAGATGGTATGCGACACCAGACCCACCCGAGGGATTTCGCTCATGTTTTTGCCACTGCCATGCAATAGCAAACCATGATGAAAACCCACTTGACCCGCCTTTATAGTCACTACCACCTCTTCCCCATCCATATTCTCTGGCCGACACTCCTCCTCCCCGCTAATCCCCTCGGGCAAGGGCTGTAACCCGTGCTTATGACTCCCCGCCAGATAGACCATAGGCCCCATATCCACCGTCACATCGCACAGCGCAATCCAGCAGGTCACCGTCTCGCACTCCGCCACCATCTGCCAATAGGCCCAGTCCTGATGCCACGTCACCGTCTTCCCGCCCCGCTCCGGCTTATACAGATACTGGTCATGCCACAGACGAATCCCCGGCGCATTAATCAACTGCCCCGCAATATGCCCCAGGCGCGGGTGTGTCACCGCATCGCGAATCACATCACTCGCCTTCCAGCTGTTATCAATCTTCCGCACCGCCAAGGGGTCATCGCCCGGTTTCCAATACACAACGTCCGGTGCCACACCCGTCGCATACGCCCCCCTATCACACACCACTGCACAAGCTTCACGAATCGCAGACACTTCGCCTGCATCAAAGAGCGCTTCGTGTATATGATAGCCCCGTGTTTCAAACGCAGCGATTTCATCAGCTGCCAGAAAAGTACGGGGGATAAAATTTTTAATGCCGGGCTGTGCCATCGATAACATCCTGCTTTATGAAAATCTGCGGGCATCATAGCACAAGTCTTAATAATCCCCAGTTTTAGTCAATGGGACCAAGAGATTGCCACGACTCGCTTGCGCTCGTCTCGCAATGACGGGGTGTTTGAGCGAATATTCCAAATTTCACGTCATTGCGAGGAAAGCACCAAAGGTGCTGACGCGGCAATCTCGTGCTCGCAATGATTCACAATGTAAATAAAAGACATAATCACTACGGAGCAATTTGAAAACCAGGTCTGTATTTAAAACAGGGGATTACTGAGAGCACAAGTACATTGGGCTGCTCCCATGCCACACACCGTGCTACACTAGCGCATCAACTTCGGAGTAACTCTTCCCCCTCATGGAAATGATTCGTATCGCATCGGTCCACGACATCAAAAAAGGTTCCGTCAAATCCTACAAGATTATGGCGAAGCCTGTGGGCGTGTTTCGCGACAAGAACGGGGCATTTCGCGCCATGGAAGTGGGCTGCAAGCATGAGCTGGCGGACCTGACCCAGGGCCAAATGCGTGGAGATATTGTGACCTGTCCCTGGCATGGCTGGAAGTATAACCTGCGCACTGGCGAATGCACCTGGGGCGGTACCGCATGCCTACGCCCCCACGCGCTCGAAGTCCGTGGCGAGGACATCTATATCTCTATGCACCCCGTGGATGACACGCCGGAGGAGGATGAGGAAGATTGGTCTCAGTGGGAACTCAAACCCAGGTAGTATCTCTGGCTAAAAAATATAGAGCCAGAGTATGAGGCTTAATTCCACGATAAGGTGCATGAAAAAGGGGAACCTGAAATTCTCCCGCTTCACGGCGTACCAGGTCAGCACCAGTCCGAACGCAAACATAAGTCCGGCTTCGATGGGTGGCTTTTGCAGGTGATAGACAAACTCTGAAATCGGTACCAAGAGCCAGCCCCACTTGGGCCATTTCTTGTGGACCGCACCAAGCAGCAAATAGCGATGCATAAACTCCCAGCCCGGCAGCCAGGACACGGTCCAGACGAGCATGAGAAATGCAGCAGCCCAGTCAATTCCACCACCACGATTCATGCCATGGTAATACTGGTTAATACCCGGAATATAAGGAATCAGGAACATGGAAACCGGGATAACAATTATCGCGGCCTTGAGCAACCCACGTTCCAGCTTGGTCCAGCGTTCTTTATTCCACGCTTTCCAGTCCATGCCCCGCCAGCACCACAACACGGGTATCACAAACCAGAAGAGAAACTTGAACAAGTCAAAAGATGCTAATGGAGCCTTGATGTACACCGACAGTTGGTTGGTGTAAGGCGCAATCCAGACGGAAGCCCAGTAACCCCACTTCAGCACAATAAGATCCGGCCAACGATAATTATAATTCCCCAGCGTATCCAGCCCCAGCACCAGCACGACATAAATAATTACTACCCACACATTACGTGGCTTGCGCGATTTCTCTTCGCTAACCTTGCCCGAAGTCTGTACTGCTTCACTTGGCAATTTTCAGGCCCTCCCGCGTTTCAGGAAATGGACACAAGTCACACAGCGTACATTGAGAACATTTCGGTGAGCGCGCTGTGCATACCGCACGACCATGAAAAACCATAAAATGCGAAAACAGGGTCCACCGATCTTTCGGCCACACTTTCATGAGTTGCTGCTCAATTTTTACCGCGTCCTGGCCTTTGCTAAAACCCAGGCGATTCGTCAGTCGTGTGCAATGGGTATCCACGATAACGCCCTGATGCCCGAAGCACTCCCCCATCACCACATTCGCCGTCTTCCGACCCACCCCGGCCAATCGCGTCAGCTCTTCCATGGTCTTGGGAATCTCGCCCCCAAACTCCTCCATCACGGTCTTGCAAAGGGCCAGCATGTTCTTCGCCTTGTTCCGGTAAAACCCACAGGTCTTAATTTCCTTTTCCAGTTCCTTCTGGCTCAAAGTCAGCACATCAGCAGGGCCGGGATACCGCTTAAAAAAAGGGACACATACCTTGTTCACCCGCACATCCGTACACTGCGCCGCCAGGCTGGTCATAACAATCAACTCAAAGGGATTGTGATAGTCCAACGTGCATTCCACATCAGGGTATAGTTTCTGCAACCGCGCATAGACCTCGGGCGCACGTTCACGATTCGCAGCCTGGGTCAGCTTCATCCCCGCCACGCCAGCAATTCCTCACAGCTCATACTATTAATCACATCTTCCGGCTCCAGCCAGCCCTTCCGTGCAATACCCACACCATATTTCACAAAGCTAATGCCAAAAGCGCGATGCGCGTCAGGGCCAATAGAAAACTTCACACCCTTGTCCTTGCCCCGGCGTATATGGCGCCAATCACAATCCAGACGCTGGCAATTCGCGTTAATCTCTACCGCCACATTATTCGCCACACAGGCATCGAAGATCTGCTCCATATCCAGCGTATAGCCCTTGCGCTTGAGCAGCAAACGCCCTGTCGGGTGACCCAGGATGGCCGTTGCCGGATGCTCGATGGCTTTCACCACCCGCTTCGTCGCCTCCTCCTCACTCATGTCCAGCTTCTGGTGTACCGAAGCGATAATCAAGTCAAAACTATTCAGCACATCCTCTTCATAATCCAGCGACCCGTCCATGAGGATGTCCGACTCAATCCCCTTCAGCACCCGAAAATCCGTGAGTTCCTCATTCAAATCGTCGATAGCGCGCTGCTGCGACACCACCACATCAGGACGCAAGCCCCCGGCGTATGCCGCCGTCTGACTGTGGTCACTAACCAGCATATATTCATAGCCCGCCTCCTGCACAGCCGCCGCCATCTCATGCAGGGTATTCGCGCCATCACTATAGGTCGTGTGCAGATGAATCAGCCCACGCATATCCTCCAGCACGACGAGGCGCGGTGTGGCCTTCACTTCAAACTCACCGCGATCTTCACGCAACTCCGGTGGCAGATAGGGCAGGTCCAATGCTGCAAACAGCACCGCCTCCGTATCGCAATGGACAAGGCTCCCATCTTTACGAAAGAGGCCATACTCATTCAGCTTCAGCCCCCGGTCCTTGGCGCGTTGCCGCATCACTACATTGTGTTCTTTGCTCCCTGTGAAATGCGCCAGTGTATAGGTAAACTGATGGTCCTCAACCACGCGCAAATCCACCCCCACCCCCGAAGCCAACTGCACCGATGATTTTGTTTCGCCCTGCGACACAATGCGCTCTACCCCCGGCATGGTCACAAAGCTCTTCATCACTGCCGTGGGGTCAATGGACGATGCAACGATATCCACATCCTTTACCACCTCTTTCCTGCGACGCAGACTCCCCGCCAACTCCATACGAATCACTGCACTGTGTTCCGATAAATGGGCCATCACATTTTCCGCAGCACCACTGGCCTTATCAAAGAGATGCTGTCCCGCCTGCTTCTTGGAAAACCCAATCCCCGCCAGAATCTTCTCCTGCATCCCCAGGCTGAACCCCTTCAGACTCAGCACCTGATCCGATTCACAGGCATGTTCAAGCCCTTTTAGCGAGTCAATGCCCAGCTCATCATAGAGCACCTTGACCCGCTTGGGCCCCAATCCCGGAATGGTGAACAACTCAAAAATAGTCGGAGGAAACTGGGCCTTTAAATCTTCCAGAAATTGCAGCTGTCCCGTCGTCACCAGCTCAATAATCTTCTCCTCCAGGGCCTGTCCCACCCCCTTCAATTCCTGTAGACGATGCTCCTCCACCAACACCTGGATAGGTTCGTCCAGTTGCTCGATAGTGCGTGCACCATTCACATACGAACGAATCTTGAAGGTATTCTCCCCGGCCAACTCCATGAGCTGGGCGATTTCCTCCAGAACCTTCGCTACTTCCTTCTTGTCCATGCGTGTCCTTGCCTACCTGTTTAGTTGTTGCAAGAAAAAGAATGCTACGTTATCCTGTCATTCCCGCGAAGGCGGGAATCACCGGGTAAACCCTCCTATCGTAAGTCAGAACGACGAAGCCATCTTTACAAAATTCTCTTACAGTATTTGAGCAAGCATGTAAACGCGGCGACCGAAGCTCGGCTTGCAACAACCCGCTTTCGCGGGAATGACATGCTCTTAAACGTAACTGCCGCCCTTATACGTCTCGTCGCGCTCAATTTCCACATTCACCAGCGCAGGCTTACCACTCGCAAAAGCACGGGCAATGGCAGCTGCAATATCTTCCGCCTTGGTAACATGCTCACCGTGTCCACCCAAAGCCTCCACCACCTTGTCATAGCGTGTGTAATTCAGGTGGGTTGCCACGGTATGTCCATAAATACCTACCTGCGGTCGCATCATCTGGCCCCAGGCTGCGTCGTTACCCACAATCCCCACGATGGGCAGATTAAACCGGACGGCGGTATCAAACTCAAAACCGTTCAAGCCGAAAGAGCCATCGCCATAGACAATCAGTACCCGCTTGTCCGGGTACGATGCCTGGGCCGCCAGTGCAAAGGGCATCCCCACACCCAGCGTCCCCAGTGGTCCCGGATCCATCCAGAAGCCATTCTTGGGCACGGGCAAGACCTTCGCCGTCTGCGACACGATGTCGCCACCATCGCCGATCACGATCATGTCATCGGTCACATACTCCGCAATCTCCTGACACAAGCGCGACGCATGAATCGGAAATTGATCATTCTTCGGCACATCAGCCAGTGCCGCCTTTTTCGCCAGCTCCTGCTCACGCAGGGTATTAGCGTAGTCATTAAAATCGATCGTTAACCCATCCGCGTCAATGGTCTCCATCATCCCTTCAAAGGAAACGCCCAGGTTCCCCACCAACGCTGCATCCGTCGAACGATTGTGCCCGATTAAGGTGTTGTCCATATCCAACTGGATAATCTTCGCGTCTGCCGGGATGCTTTGTCCAAAGGCCAGACGGAAATCCAACACAGACCCCGCCAGTATCACACAGTCGCTTTGCTCCATGGCTTGTCTGCGTGTAGTTGCATAAAAATGCTTTGAGTCATGGGGAATCATCCCGCGACCCATGCCGTTGGCGAATGCCGGGATATTCGTCTTGTCCAGGAACTCAAGCAGTTGCCCTTGCGCGTTGGACCACTTCACCGAGGTACCCACCATCATCATGGGGCGTTCAGCAGCCGACAATATTTCCAGCGCCTTACGTACCTGCACCCGGTCCGGGCCAATACGCGGCGGCTCGGTCTGTACGTTCGGGGAGGGTACTTCCCAACCCGCTTCGTTCATGAGCACATCCATGGGCAATTCCAGATAACTCGGTCCCGGCACACCCGACACTGCATAACGCAGTGCAATCTCAATATATTCAGGAATTCGTTCTGTCTCGTAACAGGCTCCCGCCCACTTCGTGATAGGTTTCATCACGGATATATGGTCCATCTCCTGGAGCGATCCCTTGCCCAGATTACAGAATGGACCCTGTCCGCCAATGACCAACATGGGGCTATTGGCACGCCAGGCATTGGCAATGCCTGTCACGGCATCCGTTGCGCCCGGCCCTGCCGTCACCGCAGCCACACCGATCTTCCCGGGGTTTACCCGCGACCAGGCATCCGCAGCATGGGCCGCAGCCTGCTCATGACGTACATCGATAATCTTGATGCCCTGTTCCAGGCAACCATCGTAGATAGGCATGATATGCCCACCACTCAGTGTGAAAATACACTCTACCCCCGCCTCCTTCAACGTACGCGCAACTAATTTTCCGCCATGCATTCCCACGACACTACCTCCTGGATAAGTTCAAGCAACAAACGCCTATGGGAACACGAAACACCTGTCTGTGTCAAAACTACGTCCCATAAAAAAACCGCCTCAATGCTCATGAGGCGGTACTGATTTTTTAATAATTACATTATTGGGCTGGGTGGGCCATTTGTTTCAGGTACTTGAAGCCCACCAACTGCTGATTTTCCTCATCCCACAGACGATATTTAATGCACTTAAAGCTGGACCACAGCGTCAGGGTCTGGGCTTCCTGAAGGAATGGGAAAGCCTTGTG
>CALAXS010000428.1 GCA_937895305.1 uncultured bacterium | reverse complement strand
AGCCCCAGGATCATGGTACTGGCTACAGGGGGAATGGCCATGTTATAGAGTGGGAAGAGTTGCAAATTGCTGGAACCTGAAATTTCGTTCCTGCCACTGCCATAAAAGACCCAGTAACTGGATAGGGCACTAACTCGTTCACCCAGGAGTGCACGATTCGCTTGCGTAATACGTTCTTCCGCTTCCCGTTGTTCGTCCAGTGCTTGTTGCATACGTAAGAGATCAGCCGCAGGTACTTCACAACGATTGAGAATAAACTCAAGGGACGCTGTTGTGCGCCGGACCATGGCAACGCGATTCCACTGCATATAATGCATTGGCGCATTCTCCAGGGACCGGGCCAGGGCCAGCATGGCAATACAACTGTCTATTGCTTTTGAGGGTTCATTTTCCCCTACCCAGTGAAAAACATCCACACGAAGACCACCAATCAGTGTATTCAGGTTCCCGATATGGTCACCAAAATCAGACGACCATAATCTGCGCAGGTCCACAGGGTAACGCGCCTGGGAGGTGTCTTTATCTGCGATCTTACGAAGTTCTGGCGCGGTATGAGCAACGACACTTTCCCAATAGCGGTTGGTTTGTGTAATAGATTGTTCTGAAATCGGATCGTTTCGATTTGCTTCGTCATCGCCTATAAACAACACATGCTCAAAGGCATAGGCAATACCGCGATGTTCTGGGTCTGATTTCATGAATTCATTTACCCATTTATTTTGCAGGTTCTTCAATTCAACATATTCCAGTGCCACATTATCTTCACCGGGTGCGGGCAAGTACCAGGCATTGAGTTCTTCCAGGGTGGCGGGATAGCCCTGACTGCGCAAGGTATCCCTATGGGCGGGTTCACGGGGAACGCAGAGCCAGAGTGAAAGCAAACACAACAGGAGGATAAACGTAACGACGCCTTTTTCGAGGATGCTGGCACCGCCCCAGTGCCAATGGGCTTTGGCGTGTGCAGTTTGTTGGGGCATGGCACTGTGCCGTTTCTTGTGGACATCAAGCAGGGTGCAGATGAAGGGAAAGGGAAGCATGGCCCCCAGTGCAATACTGACCAGTGCGATAGCGAAATACGCATTGTCGGGCATGCTGTAGTAGATAGTGTTCAAGTCAGCGAAGGGCAGGTAGGACTGGGCGAAAATCATCCCGCTGAGGAGCATCCAGAGTCCACCCCAAAGAAGGATAGAGCGCGCTCCGATAATTCCCTTGCGCCAGGCGTAGAGATACCCGCCCAAGGTGAGGATGATAATGGCGGATGCGCAGGCTACCGGTGTCTGCACGAGGTCACCCCAACTATAGTTCCACTCCAATATGGAAAAGAATACGATACTGAGGACAATGAGCAGGGCGAACATACGGGTGGAAATAGCGAGAAGCATCCACACCAAGAGGGCCACGAGAATGGCGCGGCTGATGAGCGCCCAGGCAATTTCAGGTAGTGAGGTAAGGCCGGACTCGAGGGCCTGGGGGATGATCTCCCGAACAAAAAGTGTGCCAGGCAGGGTGAAGTGGAGGATTGTGACCACCGCCATGGTGGGGATTAGCAGGGTCGCGTTGGACAATATGCGGGCATACGTGTATTCGTTCGTACTCATAGGCTGGAGGAAGGTGTAGCCTGGCATGCTCTTGCTGCGTCGCCAGGGAAGAATACCCGTCTTGAGGCCCTGTACAAAAGCTCCTATCAATACACTAATGATGGGGACAAGGGGTTCCAGCACGGGTTCCTGTCCCAGATCACCGCCAATCCACAGAATGAAAAACCATGCTGCCATGACCAGTACGGTAACCAGTGGCAGAAGGTAGGCGGATTTTTTCAGGTTGAGCCAGACCTGCGCATGGATGACGGATCTAAAGGGCTTGGTCCGGGTTCTAGTATTGGCACTGAGGTATCGGTGCCAGGTCCAGACTTCGGGGAAACCGTCCTTGCGCCCTATACGGGTTGCACTGATGACGGGCACAGACAAGGCGTAAGTAACAACGAAAAGGATGGTGATACCCAACAACACCCGTCCGGGCATAGCGACCCAAATCTCATGCAAATCCGGGAAGGGGGAGTCAATGCCATTTAAGAGGGCCATGCAGAACCAACTGACAAAAACAAAGAGCAGAAAACTGGTGAGGCCAGATACGAGTTTGCGTAGCCAGTCGGTGAATTGTAGGCAAAGATAGAGCGCCACAAAAAACAGGGCGAGTGAGGCACCGGGTGCATCCTTAAAGAGCAAGCTTGAAACCGCGACGACAAGTAAGGTGGAAATGAAGACGCAACAGGTGCGCACGGTGAGGGTGATGGCCACGGTGACTGAAGTAGGTACGGGGAGTTGGAGTATGCGCTGCGCATAGCCACTGTGGAGGACGCCCTTGTGGTTCGGACTGAGCATGAGGAGGAAGGTGATGAGAAGGGGTGTACCCCAGATGAAGAACATAGATTCATCACTTAGGAGAGACGGTTCCATTTTCCAGGACCTGCCATGCTTCATTTCATTCATCATTATCCAGACGGCAAGCATGGACAAGCTACCGACGATCCAGCACCAGAGTGCGATGGCGCCGCCCGTGCGGCATTCTTCCCAGGTAAGGGCTTTCACTTTATTCAGCATGGGTCTGTACTCCCTGATTCATTCGCTAGTGTGTAACGCGTTGTTCGCCGTTGACACGGGCGATGAATACGGTGTTAAGTGAGGGCACGGATTCGTCGAGGATACGCGCACCCAGATCTTCGAGGGCGTGGCGCGTCGCGTTGGCTTCACCATGGCTGATGACGGCCCATTCGCGGCCCTCGCCCTGGGCATGAATCACGTAGTCGAGGGCGGGAAATTCGTCTACCCCCTCGGGCAGTTCCACGATGCGACGCTGGTGATGGGCGCGAAGGTCTTCCATGGACATGAGCAGTTCCAGCTTGCCGTTGCGAATCATGGCCACGTCGTCAACGACCCGCTCCACTTCGTCGAGCAGGTGGGACGAGAAGACCACCGTGCGGCCTTCTTCGGTGACAGAGCGTACGACCACGCCCAGGATTTCACTGCGTGACACTGCGTCCAGACCCGAGGAGGGTTCGTCGAGGAGCAAAAGTTCCGGCTTGTGGGCGAGGGCCATGAGTAGTCCTGCCCGGGCCTTTTCACCACGGGAGAGTGTCCTGATTTTCGCGCCGGGTGAAAGCCGGAATTGTTGCAGCAGTTTCTGCGCATAAGATTCGTCCCAGCCGGGATAAAAGGCGCGGGTATAGTTCATGAGTTCGGAAACCCGCATCCAGAGGGGGAGGTCGCGGTCTTCAGAGAGATACCCGATGCGCCCCAGCACATGGGTTGGATCCTTCGTCGGCTCCGCGCCGAAGAGGGTGATGCTCCCTGAGTCAGGGCTGAGGGAGCCGAGCATGTGTTTGATGAGCGTCGTCTTCCCTGCGCCGTTTTCGCCCACAAGTCCGAAAACACGGCCTTTGGGAATGTCGAAGCTCACGTCGTGGAGCGCAATCTTTTTCCCATAGCTGTGGGAAAGGTTATTTATTCTTATTACTGAATCCATGATTAATTTCCTTGTTCTTCGGTTGCAGTGTTGGACTGAAATGCGGTCCAGCGTTCGCTGAGGAGTTCGGTGATTTGCTTCAGGGTGTAGCCCAGATTGAGGGCTTCCACGATGAGGGGGTCCATGCGCTCGCCGAGCATGCGGCGACAGACTTCGTCGGTATAGGGCGTAGCATTGGACGAGACAAAGGTGCCCGCACCCCGCTTCTTATAGATGAGGCCGTCGGATTCCAGCTCGCGATAGGCGCGGACGATGGTGTTGGGATTGAGGACAAGCTGGTTCGCCAGTTGACGCACCGACGGCAGTTCCTCGTCAGCACTCAGCCGACCCGAGGCGATGAGCGCCTTGATCTGCTGGATGAGCTGGGCGTACATGGGTAAGCCGTCGCCCTGGGAAATGGTTAGATGAAGCATGGTATTTCGCCTTGTTCAGATTAGTCGACCGAATCACTGTGTCGATATACTGACACAGTTGGCGAAATCTGTCAAGGGAAATTTTTAAGGGGGAGGGGGAGCGGAACAATACCTACATGTACAGCGCACATCGTCATTCCCGCGAAAGCGGGAATTGTAAGTGTTCACTAATTCACTGACAAAATTATTTCCAGAGCCCAGATCACCGTCTACATGGAGACGATGTTTATATATATTTCCCGCGAAGGCGGGAATCCCCGATTGGTAGCTACAAACCCTGAATTTGGAAAGGTAGTCGTAATTGATTGGTAGTCCACCGCTTTGACTGGTTAGTCTGTAGTGGTGACACGGAGATCCCCGCCTTCGTTCGCGGGGAAGATACATTTTATATTCCCCGTTTTTCGGTAACAACAATTGGAGAGGTATTAAGTTGCATCGATTTTGTCAATGAATTAGTGAACACTTACAGAGATGACGGTGTGCGTGCTACAGAAAGCGCACATGAAATCACCAGACCAGTTTCGAGACCACAACCAGTAGCGCAGCAACCAACGCTACAGCAAGGTAGCCAAAATTAGTTTTACGTTGCTTGGTCAACACCGATTCCAGCCGCTCTGGGTGGGATTGCTGTATTGAATGCAGTGCATTAAAGGTCAGCTTTATAGAGGCGGGGACATAGAGTAGCGCGGTTGTGTTGAACGTAAATACGCTTACTAAAAACCCTCTTCGGGCATCGCCTATCAGGCGTTGTGCTGCTATGGCGAGAATAATAATCGTGACGACCAAAATAAGGAGATACGCCTTATTCCATAGGAATGACCAATCTTGCCGGGTGTCGAGAAGCCTGTTTCTTTCGCGCTCTAAAACGTGGTCGCTATCTTTATTTTCCAATCGTCGTAGTATGCGGTAAATCAGAACCCCAAAGCACACCCAAAAAACCAGGCCGATCATAAGAAAGGAATAGGATTGCACCGTATAGTGTCGTCCGAATGTACGGTCGGTAGTGTAAAGGACCCATAGGATCATCGCAGCAGGCATGAGAGAAAGCATGCTCCCGAGGATCTCAAGGGTGTTCAGCAGAACTGCATAGCCAAAGAACCGGGAAGGGATGGTTTTGCTGTTGTTCATGTCTTCTCCTCCCCTCCTCTAATGGCAAAACATCGCCAAAGGTTCCACTGTTTTATTCGGCGACTCGTTTCTATTTTTGTGGGATAGAAAAAAAGCACTGGGCCGTATAGGACCAGTGCTTAATAGACTTGAAAATGATTTTTAACTTTAGACCATCGCTACTTTGTGATTTTTCAGCGATTTACAGGCCGCGACGGAGACTTGCGTGGCGCGCAGTCCGTCTTCGCCAGTGACGGAGGGCTGACGTTGGTCTTCCACGGATTCAACGAAATCAGCGACGAGGCCCATGTCGGCGTTAGCACCCCAGGGTGCCCATTCGTAGCGCATGTTTTTGTCGTCGTAGACGTTAATTTTCTGGTTGAAGGCATCGACATTCAGCACCCCTTTGGTGCCGATAAATTCGATTGTGACATCGCCCCAGGTGGCGAAGCTCTTGGGCCGGGACCAACTGGCGAGGTGGGAAATTTGTATGCCGCCTTCCATTTCCATGTTGAGCGAGCCGAGGTCGTCGGTCTTGATCTCTTTTTTGTGGAAGAGGTTGTCGCCTTCACAGTAGACCTGGGTAAATTCTTTTTCGAGAATCCAGCGGAGCACATCGACGACGTGCACGGTGTGGTCCATGGTGGCACCCCCGCCGGAGAATTCTTCTTGCGCGAACCAGCCGCCGGGGAATTGCCCGTGGTTGGTGCAGGACGCTGCGAGGATGTCACCGAAGTCACCGTTTTGAATCTGGCGACGTGCTTCGATGAGGGTGGGGACGTAACGACAGGGGAACGCGGTGCCGAGGCCTACACCGTTGTCCTTGCAGACTTTGATGATGGCTTTGTTGTCGGCCACGTTGGGGGCGAGGGGTTTTTCGCAGAGGATCCATTTGCCTGCGGATGCAGCGAGGTCGACCATAGCGCGGTGTTTGTTATTTTCAGAACAGATGATAACGCCATCGAGGTCGAGGTCGATGAACTTGTTCACGTCTTTGACGAAGGTGGTGCCGAAATCTTTGGCTGCGGCTTTACCGCGCTTGGGCACGTCGTCCCAGACTGCGGTGAGTTCTGCGTTGGGCAGCGCATTGAGACAGGCCGCGTAGCTGTAGGCGTGCATGTGTGCGAAGCTCATGATGCCAATTTTAGTCATTGTCTATTCTCCTTATTGCTTCGCCTAAAAGGCGTATGGGTTTTCCGGTTGCTGCGGATTCTAATGCGGCTTCGGCCATCTTGACGGCTTTGAGGCCGTCCATGGCGGTGACTTTAGGTTTGCGTCCGGTTTCGACCCAGGCGATAAAATCTTCCCACTCGTATTGGTAGGGGCTTTTGTCGACGGGACTGCCGGGGACAATCATACTGGGACCGTTGCCCGTGTCGCGCACCATGGAATTGAGGGGTGCTTCAGCGGAGTCGAACTGGAGCATACCGCCGTCGCCACAGACTTCGGCTTTTACGCGAAAGCCCTGGGGGTGTGCCCAGGTACCGATGACCGTAGCGATGAGTCCGCTTTTCATGCGCATGGTGACCTGAGAGTAGTCCATGGGTGCGGGCTTGGTGCGCATGAGGGCCTGGCAGTAGATGCGTTGGGGTTCGCCGAAAACGTAGCGAATCCAGTCAAGGTCATGAATCATGCAGTCGAGCGTAACACCACCGCTCATTTTATAATTGGCGAACCAGCTCTTGGGACCACCGGGGAAGATACCACCGCGATAGATTTTGCAGAAACCGGGTTCGCCGATTTTACCTGCCTGGACCTGCTCGCGAATGGCCTCAAATTCCTGGAAGTAGCGGACCACGTGACCGACGAAGAGCTTGACCTTGGCGGCCTTGGCTACGGCGATGGCTTCTTTGCATTCGGCTACAGTGCGGCAGAAGGGCTTTTCGCAGAAGATGTTTTTTCCTGCTTTAGCTGCGGCCTTGATGTAGTCGAGGTGAAAGGGTGTGGGCGTGGCAATGAGCACGGTGTCCACATCTTTGCGTGCCAGGGCGCGCTTGGCGTTGGTGGATACATCTGCACCGCAGGTCGCAGCGAGGGCGGTGGCGGCTTCTTTGGATTTGTCTGCGCAGACGACGATGTTAACGCCGCAGTTGGCGGCCATCTCTGCGTGAACGCGGCCCATACCGCTACAGCCGACTATGGCTAGGTTCATGATTGCTCTCCTGTGAAATGCGCGGGGTCTCCCCCATGCGCTCGTGAAATACAGTTGGTGAAATTATAGCGGGTATGCGCGGAAAATGGAATGGTGTGGCGTTGTGTCCTCAGTAATCCCCAGTTTTAAAAACAGACC
>CALAXS010000427.1 GCA_937895305.1 uncultured bacterium | reverse complement strand
TATCACACATGCACCTATTCAGGATTCCTGTCAATTAGTTCCGGTAAATTACAGATTCCATCTTTACCCGGATGAAAAAGGTTGTCCCGGATAATCAGATTCTTTGGGAAGGTATCCGAACCGGGAGTACCTTCAACGCGTATAGCATAGCGATACCGTGGTGGTTCCACTACGACAGCACCATCCTTGATCTTGCCTGTGCGCCCGGAGTCATACACCATGTTCCCCTGAATCAAAATGTCCGACAGGGGCGGATTCTCTTCCGGGAGTTGCGGACCAAGCAGGGCTATGGCATAACTTCCACCACCATCCTTATGCTGGCCTCCCCAATTCCAATACTCATCGCCATAGCCATAATGAGAAATCATATTATCAACAATCATGATTCCACTGTCGTGGTTGTTTTCCTTAACCGTATCGCCATCTACACGCGCATAATTTGACGAAGAACCAGGATTAACCAGAATGCCCCACAAATCAATATAAGACAGAAGATTGCCCTTCACGATTACATTGGAACACCCATGGGTCATCTTTACCCCCATCATCCCATAACGAACCACATTGTCCACGCATAAGACTTCGTCGCTATGAAGGTCTATACCCTGTGCTGCATGTTCAATTACATTCCCACGAATCACCGTACCCCGGGTATCCCGTGGGCCCGTCACTACAATCCCCGAACCCTGATGCCAATTATTTACATACCCGGATTCCCATGCATCCGGTGGTATAAGGCGTGTTTGCTTCTCGGGACGCACCAGCATCTCCCCCAGCTTGTGTTCATCCTTCATCGCCCTTGTTGGCCACAAACGACTTTCAAGGATTCGGTTATCCAACAATCGTGTCCCCGTACTGACATTGACAATTATCCCGGTTCCATCGATACAACGGAATGAGTACCCATGTAAGGGCGATTGGGTGCGATCATCCACAGTTACCGCTTTGTAATCTTGTATTAGGCAGTCGCGAACCGTGCTATTTTTGCAGGAGCGTATTTCAATGGCAGCAGCACGGCCGTGATGGGATACAACTTCTAAACCCTCCAGATCGATATTTTCACTTTCCCTGCACATGATCCCCGGCTCCGTCGCCACACCTTCCCCACTTCGTTTCAGGGTCAATGAATTCAGGCGAAGATCTTTTCCCTGATAGATTTCCAAAATTGAGGCGGCGGGATTACTCTGAATAATTGTTGCAAAACCATAGAGCCCCCCCCCGGACCCACCGATGCGGATAGCGGTATCGATACGGTACTCTCCCGGCGGCACATGCACCATCGTGCCCGGATTCGCATCGATCGCAGTCTGGATGGATGGATAGTCGGCAACCGAGGGAAGTTCTGCTATAGCTCCACCCCATAGTAAAAGCGCGAAAATCAAGGTACGCAGTAACAAGCCTGTAATCTCCCCATCAAATGTGTTGTGTATTTCGAAGCAAATACCATCTTGCCCATCCTGCCCTATACAAAACAAGTCCGCTCTATATCACTACAGAGCGGACTTTTACAAAGTGCAGTCGGTTAGAAAACTATGCATCCGTGCTCATTTTCTACCGATGGAGCTGGTGGTGTGCTAAGCCAGCACATCGAGGTCGTGTTGTGCCGTTCCTGTGACCTGCAACGCCTGATTAATCAGCCGAAGCGCAGCCACACCCACATCCTCAGAGGTTCCTTTCTGCTCCTTCAGTTGGGAACCCTGTACAGAACGAACTAGTCCTACACCGGCCCCGACGTTGCTGGCCATCACATTTAAAATGCTCATGGCAAACTCCTTTCACGTCGGGATCTCCAAATTTTCAACTGCATATCTATATTCGGCAATGAGGCATAAAAACTTTAGCTGAAAGACAACAATCCAATCCCTGTTATTAAAAAAGGCATCTCACTGTAAGCGATTACAATGAAATGCCTTAGAGAACATTAATTGTCAATATTTTACTTCTTGCGAAGCGGATGGGCAGCCCCCTCGATCATCTCCTGTGCTGCATCCATATAGATGGGTCCGGTTTGTTCGCCCAGTGAAGTGGCAGACACGTAGTCATACCGTGAAAATGAATTGAAATCCACATCCGTCAAGATGTAGCCCAA
Organism: uncultured bacterium; assembly: GCA_937895305.1. GTDB lineage: Bacteria > Hydrogenedentota > Hydrogenedentia > Hydrogenedentales > JAEUWI01 > CALAXS01. The sequence goes on along the minus strand of CALAXS010000427.1, from coordinate 1,425 downwards.
TGCATCGTTGGTCAGCCCCAGTAGAAAGGTATGGTCAATACCCATCTTGCGTTTCAGCCAGTACCCGATATTCGGCAGGGCTTCACCAGGAATGGTCAACAACTGCGCACTCCCCAAATTCACGATGTTTATTCGGGTAACAATAGTTTTATCTTCGGTGATTGGATATTTGAAAGGTGAAAACGCAGCTGCCATGAGAAACTTTTCCATCTCAACCGGGAACTCAACCATTTTAGTAGCAATTGTAAGCTCTGGTGTTTCCTGTACCGGGGCATCCGAAATGATACGCAATGCTTCATCAGCCAAAAGATTGCCAATACGGGTGCACTCATCATAATCCGCGCGCTCACGACCCGGTTGACCTTCCAGGATGCGGTTGTCTGCCGTTACCATGCCGCCCTGGGCACCATTCATGAACAAGGCCATTCCGCCGCCTTTAGCTTCAATGCGATCATAGAGAGGACCGCAGAGGTCAGGGCTTAAAATACCCCGCTTGCTTCCCAGTACTTCAGGATGGACTGCATAATTTACCAGGGTGCACAAGGTTTCACCCTTGGCGTCCAGCGCCTGAATCACACTACAGCGGGGGTCATATAGCTGCGGTGCATAATAGTTATAGGCAATTTGGCCCTCGGCCTCGCCCACTGCGATCTTCACAGATGCAGGTTCCAGATTCTTTACGGCTTCATTGATGGATGCTGCAACTTCACCGCACATCCAATCGATGTAGTCCAGATCCACATAGAGTTTGCCGGCTTCATCCGGGAAACCATAGATATCCGGTCCTGAATGGGTGTGGGACGCGCCGATCATAATATTGTTGGTGTCCACCCCTTTTACCTGGGCAAAGACCTTTTCTGACAAATTGGAAGTCCATCCGATAAAATCGACACCGACAAAAACAATCCTGGTATCATCTGAATAGAAGGCCAGAGAGCGAGCGAAGAGATCACCTGCTTTCGAGGTTGCGTCCGGACAGCTACCAAATCCGCCAGAAATGGGCAACAAAGGGTCAGGAGTAATCACCCGTTTACCCGTGCCAGCCAGCAACTCCCCCTGGGCTGTACATGCGCCCAACACCAAAACAAAACTCATAACAGATAATAATAAACGTTTCACGACCAATTCCTTTTTGGGGCTAACCCATTAGCTAGCTGCGCATCATACGCAAGCCAAAAACCATAACCAAAACTGCGATTAAAAAAGCCCCCAAAAAAGATTCCATCACGCTCACGGGGCGAGAATTTAAACTGGGAACATAATCCCCATACCCGGTCGTTGTGATTGTAATCACACTGAAGTATAAACAATGTCCATACTGTTTTACATTTTCCAAAACGCTTAGGCCATTATCGTACTGCACTGTAATAGGCTGTTCCACCTGCAACTTTGTTCCATTGGACAATGTCACCTCTACACCTGTGG
>CALAXS010000426.1 GCA_937895305.1 uncultured bacterium | reverse complement strand
CCCGCGATTCCTTGACATCATTCTCCTTATCCGGATCAAGGTACCAATGCACCACATAGGCTTCTGCATCGTACTGCTGGACAATGTGATACTTTAATTTCTTCCAGGCAATCTTCAGGGACTGCTTTACCCCTTGTCCCGGTTCCCTGGTCTCATATTCCTCCACGGAGAGCAAGTGTGGCATATACGCTGCATAGGCCATGTGATCGGATAAGTAGGGCCAGGCTTCTTCAGGGGTTACATCAAAGATCATGAATACCGTACCCCGCGCCGCACGACTCCCGCCACCACTATCCCGGGCTGTATTCTCCGAAATGACTTCCCCTGCTTCCAGGCGTATTAGCATGGCGGGCGTGACCTGGTCTACCAGTGCCTGGACAGCCTCTGGATCAATTTCCTCAGTATAAGCGTTATTGAAAAAAGAACTTATACACAGTACTGCCAAAAGCAGATACACCCGAATCCGGGGGGAGCTATCGTGGTGAGCCTTAACTATAAACGTCTGATTCATGATGTTTTCCTTATTGAACGTGCTAGTATAGACCGTTCTCTGGCAGATGTATTCATTTTACCTATACCCTGAACGAAAGTGTACTTCTGAACGTATGCGCAAAAGAAATCAAGCTATGGTTGATACACGACGCAGCTTTTTAAAGAAAAGCCTTGGCGCAACATTGGTGGGTTCCGGGCTAATTGCCAGTGCCAACGCATCGTCTCCATCCTGTTTACCTCTAATTTCCGGTAACCTGTGGTGGTACCATCCCGATACCTATACTTTGGAACAGTGGGATGCCCTTCTGGCAGATCAGAAACGCCTGGGATTTAACTTGTTGTGGCTAAGCAATGTGGCTTCCGCGTTGAATAGTAATGCGCAAACGGCGAAGCTGGAAGAACTGATGGATCGCTGTGCTGCGCTTGGATTTGAAGTGATTCTGGATACAGGCTTTACTCCCAACTGGTATGTACACCGCGACCTGGACCGCGAGCTGGCGCATTGCGGTAAATGCATCGACAGTCTCGCGACTCGCTTTGCCAGGCATCCAGCCTTTTACGGTTGGTACATTCCCCACGAAATTTATATGACCTGGGGCGATTTTTCGGAATATATCGATACGCTTTACCCTGCACTGGTAACACGGTGTAAGGCCGTCTCTGATGCGCCTGTCCTTGTGTCTCCATTTTTTATACTTGACCGTGCACAGATTTTTGGTACCTTCAAATTTAATGAACCTGCTGAATATGCAGCTTACTGGGAACGATTATTGCGATTGAGCGGTATTGATATTGTGATGCTTCAGGACAGCGGAGAGCATTTTTCCTATGTGACCAACGCCATGCGTCGCCCTTATTTTGAGGCTATGCAACAGGCCTGCAAGGGTGCAGGGGCGACCCTGTGGGGCAATGTGGAAGTGGCAGAATTTCACTGCGAAAGCCCCGATAAATATGTAGCATTGTACGGCAAGGTCCATCATGCCACGGTGAAGGCTGCGCCCTGGCGAGTGGTCCCTATGCCAAGACTTAAAGAGAAGCTCAAGCTGGCATCGGAATACTGTGAGCGCATTGTGTGTTGGGGCTATCAGCAATATGGTCGCCCTGCATCGGGCGAAGCGGCTCAGGATTGGCACAAGGAATACGAAGCCTGGTATAAGTCGATAAAGACTCAGTAATCCCCAGTTTCAGTCGATGGAACCAAGAGATAAGATGAGAAGGCTGTTCCCCCGGCGCAGTAACATACTGTTAT
>CALAXS010000425.1 GCA_937895305.1 uncultured bacterium | reverse complement strand
CGATTCAGCAGCCGGGAATACACCGTCAACGCGCCCCGATGATGCGCCGTGTGCTCTACCACACCGCCCAGCGCAATAATGCGTGGCGTATCGCCCATAACCGGACCGGGGGGGAGGGCCGCGGCCAAATCTTCGTCCGGGCAGTCTTCAATCGTTTTCACCAACGTCGTAAAAGATTCACTACACCACGCCTGCGCTGCTGCAAGCGAAGTAACAGCATCTACCTTCTTGTCCAGCGTTTCAAAATCCATATTGAATCCACTGCCAAAGGCACCCTCGCGGAACCAGTCCACGGTCAATGCGATATGGGCGATCTGCTGCGCTACCGTCATCATGCCTTCCGCAGGCGCGAAAGCAGAATCCATCTCACCTAGCACCTCCGTGGAACGATCCAGATAAGTCTTGCTCGCATTAATCTGATTGATGAGTGTTTGCTTCGTCATGTTTATACGGTCCTTTGCTCACTAATGAGGGGTTGTTCATAGGCCTTCGACGCAAAGTCCGCCAAGAGCATACGGTCTTCAGCCTTTAACGCCGTATCGCCGCTAAAAATTTCCAGGTTTTTATCAATGTCGCCGGGCATGGAAATACCGATATTCAGGATGTGGATACGCTCATCATTCAAGACCCAGCGAATGGCCGCACCCGGTAACTGCGCACGTCGTTCCGCGTCAAAGTCCGGCAACAGATTCTTGCTGTTATGACCAAACACATTGGCCCCCATGACCTTCATCGCCACGATACCCATATTCAGTTCATGGGCCCGCGCGATACACAGCTCCTGATATTCAAGCTGCGTATGCGAATGGTTCGTGTTATAGCCCTTGCGGATGTACCCTGCTTCAATCAGCACCGTATCGAATTTACCCGTATCAATCAGTTGGTGCATCTTCTCAAAGCGACTGTGCCCCGTCAGACCAATGAAACGAATTTTCCCCTCTTCGCGCATTTTTTCCAGCACCGCATGCTGTTCCATGAGCTCTTCAAAAGGTACACGCTCCACCATAGGCCCATGAATAGACATGGAATCCACATAATCCGTCTTCAAGGTCTTCAGGCTCGTCTCCACACTCTCGCGCACCTCCGCAGCCGTTTGGACCATCACCTTACTCGCCAGGAAAATATTATCCCGTACATCCCCCAACGCCTGCGCCATAATCCCTTCACTCTCCCCATAAATCCGCGCCGTATCAAAAAAACGTATCCCCGCATCATAGCCCTTCCGCACCATCTTCACGCGCTCCGTCTCCGAAATAAGCTCCAGGCCATACTTGTCGATGTCCGACGCAATCATGGCCGAACCCCCATGACCGAACACAGGGAGCTGATGCTCCGTCTTCCCGAACATCACCTCCGGTAGCGAACCGATAGACTTAATCTTCTTGCCCTTTGGAATCGCTGCTTCCGCAACACCCCCCTGCAATGCTGCCGCAGCACCCCCCAGGAGTGCACCTGCTTTGATGAATGACCGCCTGTCCAGTGTGGAATTTCGATGCGCCATAAGACTTCTCCTTCTGTGCGTGGGTTTAGATACGTCCCGCTAGTGTCGCACGAAATCGACACCAGTGCAAGAAAAAGGGGCCACCCCATATACTTGGGAAGGCCCCGAAAAAATAATCCTGTAAATTGGGCTTACGCCTCTTTCTGACTTGCAGCAGCGCCAGGGTTACACTTGGCGCAAACTTCGCCCTTTCCGGCCGCTTCGACACAGCAAGGATGGTCACACGTCTTACCCTCAGCATGGGTCTTGTCACAGCAGCTATCCTTATCGAACAGCGTCGCCAATTTTTCCGATGCTTGCTTTGCTGCTCCTTCAGGATTGCACTTGGCGCAGATTTCACCTTTCGCAGCAGCTTCGACACAGCAAGGATGGTCACACGTCTTGTCCTCAGCATGGGCCTTGCCGCAGCAACTGTCCTTATCGAACTGCGCTGCCAGCTTATCCGCCGTCTGCTTTGCTGCGCCTTCAGGATTGCACTTGGCGCAAACATCGCCCTTCTCAGCAGCTTCTACACAGCAGGGATGGTCACAGACCTTGCCATCCGCACAGGCCTTGAAGCAGCAGCCATCCTTATCGAAGAGGGCCATAAGCGACTTGGCTTCATCCGCAGCAGGGGCGGGAGCAGCACCAGGATTACACTTGAGACAAACTTCACCCTTCGCAGCCGCTTCTACACAACACGCATGGTCACAAGCCTTGCCCTCAGCATGGGCCTTGTCACAGCAGCTATCCTTATCAAACTGGGCTGCCAGTTTTTCCGCTGCCGCTTTTTCTTCTTCCGTAGGTTCCGGCTCTGTCAATGCAGCACCATTGTTAATCTTGGCTTCCGGCAACAATGCCTGCAACGCAGCTACACCATCATCCGTAACAGCCGTCTGCCATACATACAACTTCTTCAGCTTCGGCAACGAGGACAACTTCGCAATACCCGCATCCGTCACCTTCGTGCCATAGAGATTCAAGTACTCCAGATGCTTCAACGTCGCGATATGGGCAATAGCCCCATCGCCAATTTCCGTCTTCTCCAGATGCAATTGCGTCAGGTTCGGCAGACTGGCCAATTTCGCCAGACCACCCTCCGTTACCGCCGTGCCACCCAGGTGCAACCACGTTACCTGCTGCGCCACACCATCCAGCTTTGCCAGCGCTTCATCCTTAATTTCCTTGCCCTTCAAGTGATAGTCCACCCGAACCAAGGGACTCTTCTGATCCAGTGGCAAGGCCAGAACCCCGGCATCCGCAAAGGCGGCCATAGCATCCGCAGATGCAGGCTGTACATTCTTTGCCAATAGTGTCAGGCTATCTTCAACACCCTCCTCCTCCTTAATCTCAGGTGGAACAAAATCACCAAAATCAGCACCATCCGTAATCCACTGCTTGATAAGGTCCGTCTGTTCCTTGGTCAAAGGGTCACCCTTGGCCGGCATAATATCTTCATGATCTTCGTCCAGGGTCGTAAGCGTATAGAAAAAACTGCCTTCCGGATCACCCGGCTCAATGGCAGGACCATTCTCACCACCAACCTGAAAACCCTCAATGGTGCTCAGGTTCAACTCGCCCTTCTGCTTCTTCGGACCATGACACTGCACACAACGCTCTTCCACGATGGGCCAGATTTCCTTGCCAAAATCCACCGCTTGCGCAGCAGGTGTTCCAACCATGATCAACGTGAAAGCCAGGAGGCTACCCGCTACAATGCGTCCCAAAGAACACTTTAAAAATGTTTTCATCATTATCATTCCTTATATCCCCTTAACATCTATTCCTGAAGGTTCAGCTCTATACCGTAGTACAGGTGACCCCGACCCGTCAAACTTTTTCCTGACCCGCAGATAATGCCGGTTCCGACAGTTCAGCCCGCCGCCGTACCGCAACCAACTGCGCTACGATGCTCAAGGCGATTTCC
>CALAXS010000424.1 GCA_937895305.1 uncultured bacterium | reverse complement strand
CACCCATTCCTCCGATCCCACCGATACACACATCTTCATCGTAGAAAAAGGGGGCCGGATAAAGGTCGTAAAAAACGGGGTGCTCCTACCTACGCCTTATCTGGATATTAACACCCTTGTTAACACTTCCTCAGAAATGGGTCTCCTCGGACTGGCCTTTGACCCGGAATTTGCTACCAATGGCTTCTATTACGTGTACTTCTGTGGTAATGCCTTGGGTGATAGCTCCACGCCCAAAGCGTCCATATCTCGCATCGTTTGTTTTCAACAGGACCCGCAGAATGCCGACGGCACCCTGGCGAATTCCGGCGCAGAGCTCCTCAGTTTCACCCAACCCGACAACAACCACAATGGCGGCTGGATAGGCTTCGGGCCCAATGACGGCTACCTCTATATTGCCACGGGCGATGGCGGCGGCGGCGGTGACGATGATGGCGGCCATCACCCTACCCTCGGAAATGGTCAGAGTCTGGAAACGGTGCTGGGTAAAATCCTGCGCATTGATGTGAATGGCGCACAGCCCTATACCATCCCAGCCTCTAATCCCTTTGCACCCGACAAAATAATAGCCGAAGGTGAAGGCGAAGGAGAAAGCGTTACACCCCTGGGGGAAATCTGGGCCTACGGCCTACGCAATCCCTGGCGTTGCAGTTTTGATTCGGCCACAGGCGATTTTTATATGGGTGATGTAGGTCAGGGTGCCCGTGAGGAAATCAACCTGCAGCCTACAGCGAGTATAGGGGGCGAAAACTATGGGTGGCGGCTAAAAGAAGGCGACCTCTGTTTTAACCCCACCTTTAGTTGTGACCCTGGCGGTCTCACAGATCCTATACACGACTATCCCCGTACCGATGGACGCTCTGTTACCGGTGGCTATGTCTATCGTGGTACCGCTATTCCATCATTGCAAGGTCGCTATATCTTCGGGGACTACGCCACAGCAAAAATATGGAGCCTGGACCCAAGTGGCGCAAAAGGGGACATCGATCTTGTGAACCATACCAGTGACATCGGCTGGAGCGGCAGCCTCACTTCCTTTGGCGAGGACAGTAATGGCGAGTTACTCCTCTGTGCCTTTTCCTGGGGCTCCACCAGCAACGTTTATCGCCTCATAGACATCAGTGCAGAAGGGGAAGGAGAAGGCGAGGGCGAGGGCGAGGGTGTTAGTGAGGGTGAAGGGGAAGAAAAAGAAAGTGGTACCCCCGCCATCTGTGGACCACGGGACACTGCACTTCACTCCGGTTCTGGTGATTTAGCGCTTATGCTGGGACTCATTACCCTGCTCGTCGCGCTGGGCATCACCAGCAGCAAAGCAAAGCGACAGGGGTAAGGTGCCTCTCAGGCCAATGCCTCCCTCCCATGCCCACTTGCCATTTGTAATGCCCCCGTCCACATGATAGGCTTATTCACTCGTATTACTGTAACCAAACTATCCTGTGAAGAAGAGGAGGCGACCATGCCTGAATATTTCCCGAAAATTAAAAAGATTAAATTCGAAGGGCCGGACTCCAAGAGTCCCCTGGCCTTTAAACATTACAAAGCCAAGCAAAAAGTCTTGGGCAAAACCATGGAAGATCACTTCCGTTTTGCAGTGTCCTATTGGCACACCTTCAAGGGCCAGGGAATGGACCCCTTTGGTCTGCCCACCATGGAACGCATCTACAATAATTCCAGCGACGAAATGCAGGTAGCCGAGCAGACCCTCGATGCGTCCTTCGAATTCTTCACCAAGCTGGGTGTGAATTTCTGGTGCTTCCACGACGCAGATGTATGCCCCGAGGCATCCACCCTCTCCGAAACCAATGCACGTCTGGACAAGCTGGCGAAACAAGCAAAGCGTCTTCAGGACGATACGGGTGTGAAGCTGCTCTGGGGTACCTGTAACCTCTTCAGCAATCCCCGATTCATGTCCGGTGCCGCCACCAACCCCTCTCCCCAGGTTTTCGCATTCGCAGCAGCCAAGGTCAAGAAAGCCCTGGAAGTCACCAAGTATCTCGGTGGCGAAGGCTACACCTTCTGGGGTGGCCGTGAAGGCTACGAAACCCTGCTCAACACCAACATGGGCCGCGAGCTGGATCACCTGGCCGCATTCCTCCATATGGCGGTGGACTACAAAAAGGAAATCAAGTTCAAAGGCCAGTTCTACATCGAACCCAAACCCAAAGAACCCACCAAACACCAGTACGACTTCGACGCAGCCAGCTGCTACGCCTTCCTCCAGAAGTATGACCTGGTCGATCACCTCAAGCTCAACATCGAAGCCAACCACGCGACTCTCGCCGGGCACTCCCTCCAGCACGAGCTGGAATTCTGCTGTGCCAACGGTATCCTCGGTTCTGTCGATGCGAACCGGGGCGACGAACTCCTTGGCTGGGACACGGACCAGTTCCCCACCAACATCTATGAAACCACCATGGCCATGTACGTCATCCTCAACAACGGCGGCTTCACCACAGGCGGCCTGAACTTCGACGCGAAAGTACGTCGTCAATCTACCGACCCGGCCGACCTCTTCCACGCGCACATAGGTGCCATGGACGCCTTCGCCCGTGGCCTCAAGAACGCTGCGAAGATGATCAAGGAAAAACGTCTCTCCAAGATCGTCAAGAAACGCTACGCCGGTTGGGACTCTGCCTTCGGTCAGAAAATCGAAAAGGGCAAAGTCGGCTTCAAGGAACTGGAAATCTACACCCTTAAGCATGGCGAACCCAAAGTAAACAGCGGTCAGCAGGAACTCCTCGAAAACATCATCAACGACTACATCTAAGTCTTGGCAACTAATAATAATCGCGCCGGAATCCTACGTGGACTTCGGCGCGTTTTTTATTGGGGAGGGGGAAGAAGAATATAATACGGATTGAACGGATCGGCACGGATAAGTGAGGCATAGGAAAACTAATACCTTAACGCAGAGCCGCGGAGGACGCAGAGTGGGAAAGGAAATTTGCCCACAAATTACACAGATGAACACAGATTAGGGAGGGAGAAACGGGAGAGAACATGAAAGAGGAAAGCGATGACTTCACCTCACCCGTCATTGCGAGGAGCGCAGCGACGCGACAATCTGGCTTGGCCCGGACGGCACAATAGTGGGAACAACGACCTCGCCCACCTGTCATTCCCAACTTGATTGGGAATCCCCCTAACTTTATTCAAGCCATCATCCGAAGTGTAGACCGGACCGACACATCCCCCATCCCCTAATACCCGGCCCCCTGTCATTCCCGCGGGAATCTCCGCGTAATGAATCCTCAGTCAAGTAGGGACGAAAATCCGCTACCGCAGGAAAGACCTCTCCTAGTTCCCATGCTCCGCGCTGGAATGCACACAACAGTTATGCACCACCCTCGCTACTATTTAGCGTGGAAACAAGGGAAAAGTGACCGCCAGACCTACCACAGCCAGGAAGTCCAGTATGCATTCCCACGCAGAGCGTGGGAACGAGGCTCTGCCTCGGAAAACGGGCGTGTTAGACCGGAAATGCTACAACTTCAGTCCCAACCTAAGTTACGCATGCTGACGCGGAGATTCCCGTCTGTACCGGAATGACAGGAAGAGTGCTTCGAGAGAAAGTTTCTTTCTTAACAGGAGAAAAGCGACGTAGTAATCTGGCTTGGTCCAGACGACTGAACAGTGGTAGCCATATCTCCGTCATCAACATCTATCGGGCCACGCTAGTGGTGTGATTTACGCAGATGGATCATTATTCATAGCAATTCTTGCTCG
>CALAXS010000423.1 GCA_937895305.1 uncultured bacterium | reverse complement strand
ATGGGTAGGTATTTCTATGGGCAACTCATCCCAGGGCACATGGGGGTTGGGTTGACGGAAATGTATATGTGGCGGAATCGTCTTGTGCTGTAAGGCGAGCACCACCTTGATTAAACCAGCTACACCTGCTGCGGCTTCCAGATGTCCGATATTCGCCTTTGCAGAACCCACCAACAAAGGATGTTTCGAGTCGCGCGCACCTTGGTGTACCGCGCCCAAGGCCTGTAACTCAATGGGATCGCCCAGGGGGGTACCTGTACCATGGGCTTCAACGTAATCAATGTCCTTTGGACTGAGATCAGCACTCGTGAGTGCCTGCTGAATCACTGCTTCCTGTGCCCCAACATTAGGCACGGTCAAACCGCTGCTCCTACCGTCATGATTCACCGCAGAACCATGTAGCAGCGCCAACACAGGAAGCCCTTGTGCACGAGCGTCGGATAACCGCTTAAGAACAACAGCACCACACCCTTCACTACGCGCATACCCATCGGCCATAGCGTCGAAGGTCTTGCAACGCCCATCGGGTGAGAGTGCCCGCAATTTGCAGAAGTACACCATAGGCTCCGGGGCAAGCAAGAGATTCACCCCCGCTACAATCGCGGTTTCGCTTTCACCGCGCTCCAGACTCATGCGTGCTAGGTGCACCGCTACAAGGGAAGAAGAACATGCCGTATCAACGGGGAAATTCGGTCCCTGCAGACCGAGAATGTAGGATATGCGTCCAGCAGCAACACTGGCTGTAGAACCTGTGCCGCTGTAGGGATCAATGGTGGCGATGTCCCCACTACGACAGCCCATTTGAAGATAATCGTTGGTGCTGATTCCAACAAATACACCGGTGCGTGTACCTTCTAAACTATCCGGTGCAATACCTGCATTTTCCAACGCGCACCATGTTGTTTCCAGTAGGTGCCGTTGTTGAGGGTCAATACTGATAGCTTCGCGGGGTGCAATGCCGAAGAAGGCTGGATCGAAATCGTATACACGTTCCATAAAGCCACCACGCCGTGTATACATCTTGCCGGGGGCAGCAGGATCCTCGTCATAAAAATCCTCTACAGCCCATCGGTCAGCGGGAATTTCCCCTGTTGCGTCCACCCCGTTCTTCAGCAGTTCCCAATATGCAGCTGTGTCCGGAGCGCCAGGCAACTGGCAAGCCATGCCTACGATGGCTATTGGATCTTTTCCATCACCCTCCTGAGGATGCACATTACTTATTTCGGTGGTCATACTTCGCCAATCCCTTATTCAGTGGATCTCGTGCCGCACTGGTGCTATCAGGTGTCAATGGTCACTCCCCCATACTGCTGGGTCGCTATGAGTATAACGTTTTATAGTCGGCCAAAGCTCACTCAATGTGCTTTTTGGCTCACGACAAACATAGATTGGTAAATTCTGGTACTTGGAATTGATCCAAGGTAAAATTTTGTTTTGATTGATCAAGCGTACATCCCCATAGATTTCCAGTAATCGGCTCTCTGAAAACCCACAGGTAATCGCTACCGCACCACGATCAGGGTCGGGACCCCATAAATAGTAGTTCATATGCCCACTAACAGCACGAGGCAGTTCATGTCCATAAAAGTTCACTGCCGAAGCCTGCATGTATGAAAGCATGAGGATGGTGCAAGTCTCTTGCTCATCATCGGACAATGTCCCATAGACCTCCTCAACCCTCCCGGCAAACTCTTCCCATCCGTATTGCCTGTGAAATTCAGTCGTCAAATCATCGGGGTCTATTTTATTTCTCCCTAGAGTAACGATAATATTGTCCAACGCAACAAGAGGCAGAATGGGTAAGGAGATAAAACTGCCCAATATCCCCCCCAGGATGAGCAATCCCCCAGCTGTCCTTTGAAGGATCAAAGATCGCCGGGATTCATTGAATAGGTACTCAAGCTGGACGCTACCAGCCGAGAACAAAACAGTATAGGCGGGGAGCGGATAATAGGGCTTGCTACGCAAAACTACGAAAAATACGAGAAATACGAGAAATGCCCAACCAAGGGCACGATATCGCTTCCTGCGTCTTGTGAACATAGAACCCAGTCCTAATATCCAAACACAGGATGATATGGGGTGCAGGAAAATAACCTGACTGAGCAAGAATCCCAAGCGCGAATTGTGCACCAACATGTCGCTTCGAATCAGTCGGAGAAACTCCAGTGTCGGCCAGCCATGAGAAACTTCCCAGGCCAAATGTGGCATGAATAGCAGGAAAGCAATCGCGCCTCCTATCCACGGCCAAGGTCCACGTAATTTTCGACGCTCAGGTGTTAGCAGTAAACCCAGTACCACGGCTATAATCCAAATCGCAATGGAGTATTTATTCAACAGCCCGAAGCCCGCCAGTATACCCGCCAGTACCCACCAGCGCGGGCTGGCCCCTGCAATGATTTTCACAACGCACAGAGAAAAACAGGTAAAGAACAAAATCTCAAATATGGGGATGCACATCATACCGCCAGCGCGAAGATAGGCGGG